>DXFP01000026.1 GCA_019114385.1 Candidatus Ligilactobacillus excrementigallinarum
AGAGTTCATCAAGTAGCAAGAAGTCATCTTCATCATCAGTGAAGAGCAGCTCAAGCAGCAAAAAGTCATCTTCATCAGTGAAGAGTTCATCAAGCAGCAAGAAATCTTCATCATCAGTGAAGAGTTCATCAAGTAGCAAGAAGTCATCTTCATCATCAGTGAAGAGTTCGTCAAGCAGCAAGGAAAGCTCATCATCAGTGAAGAGCTCATCAAGCAGTAAGAAGTCATCTTCATCAACAAGTGTGAAGAGCAGCTCAAGCAACAAGAAATCTTCATCAAGCGTGAAGAGTTCATCAAGTAGCAAGGTAAACTCATCATCAGTTGAAAGTTCATCAAGCAGCAAGGTAAACTCATCATCAGTTGAAGGTTCATCAAGCAGCAAGGAAAGCTCATCATCAGTGAAGAGCTCATCAAGCAGTAAGAAATCTTCATCATCAGTGAAGAGTAGCTCAAGCAGCAAGGAAAGCTCATCATCAAGCGTGAAGAGTTCATCAAGCAGCAAGAAATCTTCATCATCAAGCGTGAAGAGTTCATCAAGCAATGATCAACACCAAGGAGTTGCGGTTGTAAATCATAACAACAACGGAAATGGTCAAAATGGAAAAGGTAACGGTCAATCAGAAAACGGAAATGGCAAAGGTTCAGGCAAGTCAAACGGAAACGGTGCAGGCCTTCCACAAACTGGCGAACAACAAAATGCTGTTTTAGTTGCAATTGGTTTCGTTACATTAAGTGCGGCTGGTGCAGTTGCATTGAGAAAACGTAAATAAAATATATTTTATCCCTAAGCAAATATATTAATGTAAATTACTAAAAAACCGTGATTTTGTATCACGGTTTTTTCTTATGCTTAAAATTTTTTCGTACAAAAAAGCTGGAATTACTTCCAGCTTTTGTAGTTTATTTTTCAAATTGTGATTTACCACTAAAATGATCACTTAAAATATCAGTGATTTGATGCATTGTTTTGCTGAAGTCGTCAACCTGAGTATCATTCATGCAGATTGAAACTTTCTTTTCTTCGTTTACAGCTTTGCGAATCCCATCAACATTGCCGATTTCAAAGTACGCTGAGCGGTTAGGTGATGAAGGAACGAAATTGCCATTTAGTAAATTGACGTAGCGCACGATCCATTCGGTGATGTCATCGCGATTACGAACACGGTGGCTCATTGTATCTGCACATTCTTCTGGATACATCTCTTCTACTACATGTTTGTAAACACTCTTTAAGTAAGGTTGCACACAATGACGATTATAAAAACCAGTAAAGTGGCGGTAGAAGAAACTGCCAAATGAACGAATCAAAGCCGTTCCATATTTAATATTGAAATACTTAGTTGGCATTTCTTTCAAAATTTTCCGCTTGTCGTATTTTTGATTAATTAAAATCAAAGTGTTCATTAATATGTATGAAAATTCTTCGTGAGGTGAAATTGGTGATTCAACTAAGAAATCGCGAGGCTTACCATCTACGAAAAAATCACTCGGTTCTGCTGGACGAGTGAAGAGCATATCATCTTCCATAATAAGAAAATGTTCTGCTAGTTTGGGAATACGGTGGACATTCATCAAAATTGCATTTGAGTTGAATGATGGCAGATATTTTGCAGGAATAAAGTCACGATGGTCAACGACTTGGACTTTTTCATTATTAAGATTTAACCACTCTGGCACTTGATTATCAGTAATCAAATAAATCTTATTAATCCATGGTAAATAACGATCAACACTCCGGAAAAGAAACTTTAATGTTCCCCAGTCACGGAAACGTTCACCAGTAAAATCTTTGCCTGGCATATATTCTTTTGCCTTGGCTTGCCATGCTGGATCTTCGCCATTCACCCAGGGAATGACTAAATCGATTGCTTCGTTTTTCAAAGAATCATCCTTTACTAATTAACTTTGTTTATTATTTAACGAACTTTTTTGTCACTCCTTATCATACTAATTAGAATGGTGAAATTCAATAGTTGGACGAAATAATTAACTAAATATTAGTTGTAGAAAATGTGTGTGATTTTATAATTGGTTTGTTAACATTTGAAATCGTTTTCTGTTTATCACTATAATAGAAGTGATTATTAGGAAAAGAGGTCTTTGATATGCTAATTCCACAGGCAAATGATACACGAATGGTAAGTTCATTAGATGGATTTTGGAAATTTAAAGTTGAACAGCCAAATGAAAAGGTTGATCCGCAGATTGCATTAACAGATGCGATGACTATGGCTGTGCCGGCATCATTTAATGATCAAATTTTGGATCAACAAGTGCGCAATCATGATGGTTATTTTTGGTATGAAACTCATTTCAGTATTACTGCAATGCAGCGAACTCAGCGTAATATTTTGCATTTTGGCTCAGTGACACATGAAGCTGAAATCTATATCAATGGTAAGAAAATTGGTTCGCATGTTGGCGGCTTTACTCCGTTTGGGTTTGAAATTGATGATGTAATTCAGACTGGAGAAAATGATTTAAAGGTGCGCGTTTCTAATTTATTGAGTAACAAAACTGTGCCGGCAGCTGAATTAAGTGAAAAAGATGGAAAATATAAGGTTAATCCCAATTTTGACTTCTTTAACTATGCGGGAATACATCGTCCAGTCAAAATTTACACGACACCGAAATTAGCACATATTGACGATGTAGTGGTAAAATATCAAACCGATTTGAAAACGACAATGGTTAGCCCAGAAATTAAAATTACCGGAAATTATTCTGATATTTCCCTGGAAATAATTGACCAAAATGATAAAGTGATTGAAGTTTCTCAAAGTAAAAAAATTGAAGATGCCGAACCATTAGTGATTTCAGATACGCATGCATGGCAACCAGGCAAGGGCTATATGTATCGGTTGCGCATTAGTTTGTATGATGATGCAGATCAGTTGATTGATGTATACACGCAAAAATTTGGTGTGCGGACGGTGGAAGTTAAGAACGCCCAGATCTTTGTTAATCATAAACCAGTATATTTGAAAGGCTTTGGTCGTCATGAAGATTTCCCAGTGATTGGCAAAGGAATGAATCGGGCTGTAATTAATCATGATCATCATGTATTGAAATGGATTGGTGCTAATGCTTTCCGAACATCACACTATCCATATTCAGATGAAGAAATGGAATTGGCGGATGAAGACGGCTTGATGGTGATTGATGAAGTACCAGCAGTAGGATTATATAAAAATTTCAGTGCGGCGCTTGGAATGAATAGCCAAGAAAATACATGGGAAACCATGCATACAATGGATAATCATAAGCAGGCACTACGAGAAATGATTAGTCGTGATCAAAACCACCCATCAGTTATTATGTGGTCTGTGGCGAATGAACCTGCCAGTCAACAAGATGGAGCACATGCTTATTTCAAAGAAATTGTAGATTATACGCGGAAATTAGATTGGCAGCATTTACCTCTTTGCGCCCCTAAGATTGCGGTGGCAACACCGGATGTTGATCAAACGACGGACTTATTTGATGTAATTTGCTTAAATCGCTATTATGGTTGGTATCTTGATTTTAATGACTTAGAAAAAGCCAAACAGGATTTACGCACAGAGTTGCAGACTTGGCATCAAAAATTTCCTGAAAAACCAATTGTCTTTACCGAATTCGGTGCAGATACAATTAGCGGAATGCATTCGTTGAATACAGAACCATATTCTGAAGAGTATCAGATTGCATATTATCGGGCTAATTTTGAGATTTTTGATGAATTTGATTTTGTATGTGGTGAGTTGCTATGGAATTTTGCAGACTTTGCCACTCCAGCTGGATTGATTCGGGTCAATGGAAATCGCAAAGGTGTCTTTACTCGTGATCGTCAACCTAAACAGATTGCATATTTATTGAAACAAAGATGGCAGAAAGAAAATTTTAAAAATAGTTAAACTATATTTATCTAAAGATTGAAATATAATATAATGGTTTGGTTAAAAAGCGTAGGTGAATAAGGGAGAAATCAAATTATGTATTATATTACTCCGGCTGCAATGTTGACCTCAATGCTGATAATGACATTGGGGTTTTATTTGTATGAGTTGGTATTAATTCAAAGACGAACGTCGTGTAAGCAAAAATGGTTACTGTTAGTAGCAATAATTATCAGTTATTTATTATATTTCTTAGCTGATTTTTTCAGGGCACCATGTTCACCAGAAACGTCGATGAATATCATCGCCATGCTGGTGGTTTACTGGATTATGCGTTCGAAAGTTACAAGTAAGGAAGAACGCAGTCGAATCAAAGTGCGAGTCTTGCTGGGGTTTGCACTGTGGCGCACAATGATTTTGCTTGGAATCTTAGTTCAATTTGAAGTCTTTAAAGATACAAGCGAAGTAAAAGGGATTCCGTTTGTCTTGACTGTGCATTTGATTGAAATGTTATTTGTTTCATTTATCACGGCACTGTATTTCAAGTTTAAAATTTCAAATAAATTGGATTTGATTAATCAAAAGTGGCTGATACGCATTTTGATGGTGTATGATTGCACCTTCATTTTGGTAATTACGTTATTAAGTAATGTTAATCCAGATACGTTGAGTGTGACGAAGAGGTTAAATCAAAATTTCTTGCTGCTTATTATTTTGGAAATGGCAATTGCGATTGGTGTATATTTCATTTCACGCAAAGTTCAGAAACAAAAATATGAAAAAGCCTTGATGAAACAAGAGTTAACCAACCTAAAAAGGTATACGGATAATTTGGAAAAGGAACAGCGGCAGTTGCGTAAGTTTAAGCATGATTATCAGAATTTGATTTTGAGTTTGGAGGAAATCGTGCGTGAAGAACATTCAACTAAGTTGCCGCAGTACATTGAAGCTTTTAAAAACTATGTTGATCAAAACTTTAATGAGAGTAAAATCTTTTTGCTGAATGATTTTGACAACATCAAAAACCCCTATTTAAAGAGTGTAGTAATTAATCAAGTCTTTCAAAGTCGAGAACGAGGCATTGATGTGCATTTTGAATGTCATAAAATTGTACCCGCTGAAATCGGGATTGAAAGTTTTGATATTGTAAGATTGATGGGCATTTTGCTGGATAATGCGCGTGAGGCTGCATTAGAAACAGAAGCTAAGAAAATCAATCTAATGTTGTATTATCATGAAAACCATCTAGAGATTCAAATTGAAAATACGACGAATAAGGAAAACATGAGTCAGATTGAGCGCGAAGGATATACAACGAAGAAAAATCATATGGGCTTTGGCTTGGTCAATGTGAAGGATATCCAGCGAAAGTATGATAATCTATTGATTAGTTATGCAATGAATGATGGCTGGTTTGTGGTGAAAATATATGTATAGGATCTTTAGCAACGGTTAACATGAAGCAGCAAAGCAGACTAGTAAAACTTAAATAATGTAACAAAGAGGTTGTGACTCAGCTCCAGCCTTTTTCTATATCTTCATATCTGTTTTTTCTTTTAATGTTAATAATTTACAGGTTGAATTTTAATTGACAAATTTCGATAAAATTATACAATTAAATACAAAATTCAATTAAAAAGGGCAGGAGAGATAGCTAATGAAAGTTGATTTGTGTCTTAAAAGTAATCATGTACTAAATGTTTTTTCACGAAAGTTTGAACCTAATATTCTATGGATTAATAAGGGGAAGATTGTTGCGACGAGTTCAAGTACGGATTATTCTGCTCGTAGAACGCTTGACTATGCAAATCAGTATATTGTTCCAGGATTCATTGATGCCCATGTTCATATCGAAAGTTCACTGTTAACCCCAAGTGAGTTAGCAAAGGTGATTTTACCGCAAGGAACTACCAGTATTTTTACTGATCCGCATGAAATTGCGAATGTTGCAGGTATTGAAGGGATTCAATATATGATGGATGATGCAGCTCAATCACTGCTTGATGTATTTGTGATGCTGCCATCAAGTGTTCCATGTACTCCATTTGAAGATAATGGGACTGTTTTGACAGCTAGTAAATTGAAGCCCTTTTATCAAAATCAGCAAGTTCGTGGTTTAGCGGAAGTAATGGATTATCCGGCAGTGGCAGCTAATCAGGCAGATATGACTGCCAAAATTAACGACTGTTTGGCTGCTAATAAACAAATCGATGGTCATGGTTCTGGCCTTTCAAGAAGACAGTTGGATGTTTATCGGCAACATGAAATTACGACGGATCATGAGGCAACGACTGTGCAACAAGTACTTGAACGTATTAACGAAGGTTTCTATGTATTTTTGCGTGAGGGTACAGTTGAACGAGACTTAGAAAATATTATTGGAGCAGTTGATGAAATGAATGCTAATCGAGTAGCATTTTGCACTGATGACAAATTAGTCAGCTCACTTCTGACTGAAGGCGGTATTAATGACTGTATTCGTAAAGCAATTCAACATGGGGTTCGGCCTGAAACAGCTTATACAATGGCGAGTTTTAACGCTGCTCAAGCTCATCAAACACCATTCATTGGTGCATTATCTCCGAACTATAAAGCAGATTTAGTAATTTTAGATGATCCATACGATGTCAAAATTCATCAGGTAATTAAAAATGGACATCTTATTTCCAATCATGATTTTGAAACCACTTCGCTTAAGTTTATTGAAAATTCAATGAACTTTACTCTTGATAAAGATGATTTAAAGCTTCCATTAAAATCGGATACTGCAAATGTAATTCAATTGATTCCTAATCATATCGAAACCAATCATTTAATCCAAAAAGTTGACGTAAAACAGGGTAATTTTGTGCCTAATATCGCTCGAGACCAATTAAAAATGGTCGTTGTTGAGCGCCATCACCATACTGGTAAAATTGGAAAAGCCATCGTCAATGGTTTCCGGCTTACTCATGGGGCCGTGGCTTCTTCGATTGCCCACGATTCGCATAATATTATTGCAGTAGGGACCAATGATGCTGACTTATATGCAGCAATTATGCATTTGAAAAAGATTGGCGGCGGAATCACGATTTTTGATCAGCAGCAGGAATTGGCAACCTTACCATTAAAAATTGGCGGTTTAATGTCTGATATGTCGTATTCTAAAACTAATCAAAAATTGAAAGAAATTACTGCAGCATATAAGTCAATTAGTTGGCCAATTGACTTTGATCCATTCATTACGCTCTCATTTTTAGCTTTACCAGTAATTCCAACATTAAAATTAACTGCCAGAGGGCTATACGATTTTGAACAACAAAAATTTATTGATATAAGTTGTTAATAGCTGCGAAATTTGGTTGTCTATTCCAATTGCATTATAATTGTAATTACATAATTCCATGCTAAAAGGAGAATTTGCATGAAAAAGTTTTGGTTGATTGCGGCATTATTGCTGGGAATGTGTTTGCCAGCCACGGTGCATGCGGAAACAAATGCTCAAGTGATGCAGCAAAATAGGACGATAAAAACGAAGAAAATTAGTGAACGCAATGGGATTTTGCTTGATGTGGCCCGTTATCCAATGACGGTAGATCAGATTTATCAAGTAATTGACCAAATGAATCCGCAAAAATTCAACTATTTAGTATTACATTTAAATGACAATGAACAGGTAGCCTTCAAATCGAAGTACATTGGGAATCAAAAGCAAAAGACAGGTTTAACGGCGGATGATTTGAAAGAAATTGTTGACTATGCAGCGCGGAAACAAATTATGATTGTGCCAGATTTTGACACACCAGGACATTGTACTGCATTAATCAAGTTAATTAAGCAAAATCACCCGCATTTAGCGAAAAAAATTGTGAATGATGTAGAAACTTTAGATTTTTCACATGAGACAACAGTCAAGTTTGTAGAAAAAATTTATCGTGAAATTGACCAGGCATGTGCAAATCAGCCTCAACAATATATGTTTATGGGCGGCGATGAGGTTGCTGGCGGAATTTCCAATAATCGGCATTTAGTGCGTTATTTTAACCAATTGAATGCCTATGAAAATAAAAGACATGTAAAAACAATCGTGTGGAATGATGCAGTCGGCAAACATAATAACTTAAATAAGAAGATTACGATTGCCTATTGGTCGCAATCGGGAAATACTGATGACAAGCAAGTCTTGAAATCGCGTGCTAAATCACGGGCAACAGTTTCGCAACTGGATAAGCATCCACTGATTAACGCTAATAGTGAATATAATTATTTAATGGTGGATCAGTTAAATAATGCGACTGAGACGCAGCGATTCATCAATGAGTTCAATCAGAATCAAACAAATAATTTTAATGAAATTAATCAGAAAACACTGCAAAATGATCCGCAGTCGACTCAAAAGCAGGTAAAAAGTACAGGGCAATTAGTTTGTTTATGGGAAGGCAATCCACAGAAGCTGCCGGTACAGAAGGTGATTGAGTTTGTTAAAAATTTGTCAGGATACGCAGGTCATTAGTCAAAATCTCGAATAACGATTAATATGAACGAGTTGCGTATGCAGTCCAGAAGATTGCATACGTATATTTTGCCTTGCTAGGTTGTAGTTCAACTATTAAAATTTAGAAGTCCTCTTAATTTTCACTATAAAAAAGAGGCCGCAACCAGTATAGCCTCTAATTCAGAGCATCATACGTCCGGGTATGTTTTCTAAAGCTCTGTATTGATAATAAGGTGAAATAAATAGGTAGTCAACAACTTAATTTAATTACTTAAATATAAGAGCAGTCATAGATATTGAATAAATCGGCTTTTTTGTCAGAAAATAATATCAAATACAATAAATATTTGTATTGAAGAAATGAATATTTGGTTAATATTTTTGAGAATTTAGCACAAAGCAGGCAAAATGCTTCAAAATAAAAATGAACAAAAAGTGAGAGGTGAATTATGACTTCAAGTGCAAAATCTGATAAGAAAAGCACAGCATTGAGATATGGATTATATTTCTTGATTCCATTATTAACGATGCTGGCGATTTTTATCATTCAACAGATGTTTCCGTTTGGGAAGCACACATTATTAACATATGATTTAAATGAACAATATGTAGACTTTTATGCCTTTTATCGCGACACCTTGTTGCATCATCCAAGTCAATTCTTCTATTCATTTACGAATGGTTTGGGTGGCGAAACAGTAGGCTTATGGGCATACTACTTATTGAGTCCGTTTAATTTGATTTTACTTTTAACTCCTGGAAAATGGCTGCCAGTGGGAATTATGATTATGACTCTGGTAAAATTTAGTTTTGCAGGTTATGCAATCTGCTATTTCTTGGATCATGTCTTTCCTTCAAAACGGACACGCATGTTCTTGCCAATGGTAGCAGTTGTTTATCCTTTGATGGGCTGGACATTAGCAAACCAGTTTAACGTAATGTGGCTGGATGTATTGATTTTGATGCCATTTGTCCTTTATGGAATTGAAAAATTAATCGACACCGATCAGCTATTGTATTTTGCAATTTTTGTCGGTTTAACATTGTTAATTAATTTTTACATGGGCTACATGGTATGTGTCTTTGCATGTTTGTATTTTATTTGGGCAGCAGTGCGCAAGTGGAATGGCTGGCGCAGTTTCGGTAAACGAGCAGGTAAATTTGCGTTTGGCGGAATTCTAGGAGCAGCTTCAGTTGGTTTTCTACTGTTCCCTGCTTACTATGACATTGTTCACAGTAAAGGACAGTACATGATGCAAAGCCTGCCAGTTAAAATTGAATATGCACCATGGAAGATGCTGAGCAAGTTTGTGATGGGCGCTTTAAATGATAACCAAGTCCAAAATGGATTACCTAACTTATTTATTGGTTCAGCTATCGTCATTGGTTTTATTTTGTATTTCTTAGCGAAGAAAATTCCGTGGAGAGAAAAATTAGCTGCAGGATTAGTAACATTATTCTTAGCGGCTTCACTTTGCTGGAGTCCACTTGATTTATTCTGGCACTTATTCCAATATCCAGTCTTTTATCCATACCGCTTCAGTTTTGTTGTGGGAATTTGGATGGTGATTTTGGCCGTGCGCGGAATAGTACAAATCGGCAAACCTAATTGGATGCAGTTGACGGTAGCAGCTTTCTTACCATTAAGTTGTTTGATGATTATGGCGTTGAATTTGCAGAAGTTTAATTTCTTGAATACTGCAAAAGTTATCGGCACGACTGTTTTCTTCTGTTTGATTATGATTGCTTTGAGTATTGCATTATTGACACCGTTAAAGACGAAGAAGCAGTTGACAGTGAAGTTGATTGCAGTTTTAGCGGTAACCATTTTATCAATTATTGAAATGGGGGCAAATGCGCAATTGACGATGAAGGTTTTCCAATGGACAAGTGAAAAAGATTACGCTGCTTTTACCTCATCATTGGATAAGAACGTGGCTTGGATTCAAAAACATGCCGCAAAGAATGAATTTTATCGGATTGGTAAAACTTACCAACGGACTGAAAATGATTCATTGCAAGCGGGATATAATGGGATTTCAAACTTCAGCTCAACCCAACGAGCTAATGTAACGCATTTAATGAGAGAATTAGGACAGCCAACCTTTACTGGAAAAGTTAACTATACCAAGGGAACACCACTGACGGATGCTTTATTTGATTTGCAGTACTTCTTATCACCTGTAAATCAATATAATAATTTGACAGGCAACAACGTCACTCCGGCATCGTCATACCGGCCAGATATTTCATATTACACCCCAGTTCATAAACGTGGAGATGTAGCAACTTATAGTAATCCATTGGCGATGGGGTTGGGTTTTGCTGCTAATCGCAAAGTTCTTCAGCCATTGTCAACGTCACCAACTGATACAACTGCTAATCAGGATGCAGTATTAAATGCGATTACTGGTAAAAACCAGCAATTTTTCAATAAAGTCGGCTACTCAATTGAAGCGGTGAACTGTCACTTAGAAGGCGGTGCAAATGGTATTTTGGTTACAGATGATAAGCAGCAGCCATCAAGCTACACGGTTATCATTAAAAATACCAATAACTTGCCATATTATTTGCAAATGGATTCAAATATTTTATGGAATGCCAATATAACTGTGAATGGCAACAGTTTGCCGGGAGTAGGTAATATTTATCAACCTGCCTTGGTCAATGTGGCTGCAAATATTGCGAATACAACAGTTAAGATTCAGATTAATCCAACAAACGGCAAGGACGTGGCATTGAATAATTTCTATGTCTACCAATTGAATCTTGATAAGTTGCAAAAGTCAGTTTATAAGGTGAAGGAAAATCAAATGAATCTGCTTCATCTTGGAAAATTGAAGTTGACAGGAACTGTTAATGTTCCTTCAAGTCAAGACATCTTGATGACAACTATTCCATATAGCAAGGGCTGGCACGTAAAGGTTGACGGCGAAAAAGTTAAGTCGCAAAAGGCCTTAGGGGCATTTTTAGCAGTACCAATGTCACCAGGGAAACATTTGGTTAAGTTCTCGTTCTGGCCACCATTGTTGAATTTAGGAATTATCGTTTCTTTGTTCGCATGGACAATGATTTATTTAATATTTAAAAAAGAATATTAAGAACTAACAGCGATTGTTTGCAATTTGTTTAAAAAAATTACAGACAGTCGCTGTTTTAATATATTTTTAATTTTTTATGTTAGTGTACTCATTGGTGGAGATAAATTGACATTTATACAAAAGTGAGTAAGGAGGTTTTTCATTATGAAGAAGAAAAAAGCGTTTTTAATAGCACTCTTTTCATTCATTAGTGTATTCATGCTAAGCTTCATGCCCGTACATGCTGCGCGGTATGCAGCTGATTCAAAAGATGTATCATTTACAGGCAAGATCAATTCTCAAACGAATTTGCCAACGTGGACCACAATCGTTAATCAGTCTGGAGATCACTATGGTAATTTAACCATCGAAAGCGGACTGGTTGGTCATCAAAATGTTATTCCCAAGACCATCAAAGTTGAGTATGGTCATATGACGAATGGCAAGTTCGTGGTTGACAGAACTGACGACCAATTTAATAATTATCAAATTTCAGGAAATTTAATCAAGTTCAAATTCAATAATGTTTCACAAACGATTCGCATTAGCTATTCTACATATGCAAGCCAAACAGGAACGTTGTCAAATGGAGCAAACGTAACTGAAGACGGTACTGCAGTTAATAAGATGGGTTCATGCAACTTGCTAGGATACGGCTATTTGTTCTCAGATCAAACTGCATCTTCGTCATATACAAATGGGGTCGTAACATTTGCAGCAGTTCCAAGCGTATCTGGTACTTCAGCAAGCGATGCAACAATTACGGATGCAAACGGTAAGGTATTGAGCCATACTGAAAAATTGAGTAAGTATCGCAGTTACAATGTTACATGGAACTGGTCAATTCCAAACTCTGATCAAATTAAAGCAGGCGATACGATCGACTTTGATTTGCCAAGCAATGTACAAGTAGACTCAGATATTACCTTCAACGTCACACAAGGAGTCAATGGTCCAGTTATCGGGACTTTCACCATTAAGAAAGGCGCCAAGAAAGGAACATTGACATTTAACAATTACTTGCAAAATCATCCAGAAACCAATCGGCACGGGGTTATCTCAATTGAAGCCATTGGAACAGAAAAAGATACTGAAGATAGTAATACATGGCATTTGAACAAGGTTGGCTGGGTCAATTCCTCAAATCAACCAACTTGGAATGTCGTTGTTAACCCACAAGGTGCACACTATGATTCAGTAACTATCACAGATACCATGGCAAATGGACAAGAAATTATTCCAGATTCAATTGTGGAAGAATATGGTCACTATGATTCAAATGGACAGTTTGTAGTGGACAAAGAAGTTACAAATCCTACAAATTACACCATCAGCGGTAATAAAATTACATTTAATTTCAAAAACATTGATTCACCTGTGCAAATAGTTTACAACACAAAGACCGATCAAAGCGGAATTTTGAAGAACTCAGTTGTTGCCAATGTAACTGATGATACTGGTAAAGATTACAGTTATACAAACAATGCTCAAATTTCGTATTCTGGTAAAGGAACGATGAATGGTGATACTCCTGCAAGTTCATCTTCAAGCAGCTCAAGTTCCTCAAGCAGTAAGAGTAGTTTGTCAAGTACAAGCAGTAAAGTAAGTTCGTTATCAGAAAAGAGCAGCTCACTAAGTTCAAGCAGCAAAAAAGCATCTTCATCAAGTGTGAAGAGCTCATCAAGCAGTAAGAGTAGTTTGTCAAGTACAAGCAGTAAAGTAAGTTCATCATCAAAGAGCAGTTCATTGAGTTCAAGCAGCATGAAGAGTTCATCAATCTTAAGCAGCTCAAGTGTGATTGAAAACTCTTCAACAGTTAAGAGCTCCTCATCCAGCACTTTGATTTCATCAATGAGTTTGCCAAGCAACAGTAGTGCAAGTTCAAGCTCGGTACTCTCAAGCAGCTCAAGCAGTGTGCAACCAATTTTGAGCAGTTCGAGTTCAACAACTAGCCAATTATCAAGCAGTTCATCTGTAACTGTGCCAGTTGTTAGTTCATCAAGCTCAGTGATTGTACCGGAGAGGGCACAAAGTTCAAACTCAAGTTCTGCAGTTGAAAATACAAGTACACCAACAGACTTAAACTCAAACTCAACATCGGCTTACTCAGCATTTTCTAATTCAGAAATGTCAGTAAGTTCAAGCAGTGCACAAGCAAGCTCAACTCTAAGTTCGAAGGCGGCAAGCAGTTCAATTCCAGCTGCTCCAACAACTGGAAATGGCACTCAATCAAGCCAAGGTCAAGAAAATGGCGGCCAAGGCAACACTGGCAATACAGGTAACACTGTTCCAGCAGGCGTGAAGAGTGCAGCAAATAACAGTCAAGGTACACATGGTAAACACAATTCAGATAATGGAAATGGTGAAGGAAAATCAGCTTTACCTCAAACTGGTGAAGCAAACACCACTATAATTATTGTGCTTGGTTTAGTTTTGATTGGAATTGTATCTTTAATGTTAAAGAAGCATGATGAAAAATAGTTAAAAATTGAAAAGTATCTTCGAAAAATAATCGAGGATGCTTTTTTTATCTATTGAAAAAAGTTGTTTTTACCATAACCATCGCGTCCCAGTAATCTTAATTTCAACGATGATGCAACATGTTCAAATAATGCTTGCAGTTTGTATAGATGCAAAAAGCCCACTTCCTGTTCAATAAAGGAGTGGACTTTCTCATAGTGAAATAAATGATTGAGAATGGATTCGTCCTTTTGAATAAGCAAAAAATACATAAGCTGCCATTCTTTGGTTAGAAATGTTAATTTACTATATTTTATGCTTGCTTTTTAATGGACAAATCCTTCTCAAAAGTGATTTTAAAAATAGTTATAGTGTTTTTTTAGTGATTTTATAAACGATTATTTAATGATTAATTTGATTAAAATTTAAGCACGAGACTTGTATTCACCGTTTGCAGTGGTGATTACAAGTGTTTCGCCTTCCTTGATGAAATCTGGAACTTGAACAACCAAGCCAGTTTCCATGGTGGCAGGCTTGCTTCCGCCGGCTGCGGTTGCGCCTTTGATCATTGGTTCTGTGCTTGTAACTTTTAATTCAACGGTAGATGGCAGTTCAGTACCAATCAGTTCTGAGCCGACAAAATCAAGTTGAACTTCCAAGTTAGGAGTGAAGAATTTGCGTTCTTCTTCGATTTGATTGTTGTCGATTTCATATTGTTCATAAGTTTCCATATCCATGAAAACTGACTTGTCGCCTTCATCATAGAGGTATTGGGCATTTTTCTTATCAACCATTGCCAATTCAACCTTTTCTGATGGACGCATTGTAGTTTGAACAATTGAACCTGTACGTACGTCTTTTAACTTCATTTGCATGACAGTATTGCCTTTACCAGGTTTGTGGTGGTTATTTTCCAAAACCCGAATCAATTTGCCGTCTTTATTGAAGATCATGCCTTTTTTTAAATTGATTGCTTCTACCATTGTAATTCCTCCTGAATGATTTAATTATCTGTAACTGACAAATTAATCCTCAGGAGGTGATTGCGGCAGCGCAAAACCTACTTTTCGCATCCCGAAACCTCCTTCTTTCAATTACTTAGCATTATACCATACGTTTAAAATTCTTTTAAGTACGTTTGAAATCGATTCCGTGAAAGCGTTGCCTGTATTTGTTGATTATGGTTATAATAGAACTAAATTAAGTTAAGGAGAGATTGTAATGACAAAGTATAACTGGGCAATCGTAGGAACAGGCTGGGCTGCAAGCGACTTTGCTTTGGCTTTGAATGCAGAAGGTGAAATCTATGCAGTAGTCAATCCGCATCGGGAACACGCAGATGAATTTGCTGAGAGAAACCACGTAAAGCACACTTACTATGATTACGATAAGATGCTGGCAGATGAACAAGTTGACATTGTTTACATTGCTACGCCGCATATGAATCATTATGAATATATCAAGCGAGCATTGGCTGCCAACAAGCATGTATTCTGTGAAAAAGCTATCACAGTGAATGCTGCTCAATTTGATGAAGTGCAACAATTAGCACAAGAGAAGCATTTGATTTTGACAGAAGGCTTCACGTTATATCACATGCCATTGTATCGCAAGCTTAAGGAACTGATTCAAACAGGCAAATTAGGTGAAATTAAGATGATTCAAGTTAATTTCGGCAGTTTGAAAGATCCGGATCCAACGAAGCGATATTTCAGTAAAGAATTAGCTGGGGGAGCCTTATTGGACATTGGCGGTTATGCTACTGCATTTGTACGAATGTTTATGAAGCAGCCGCACGTGGCCCAGACTTCGGTTAAATTTTATCAAACCGGCGTTGACGAAATGTCAGGTATTATTTTGAAAAATGCACAGGAACAAATGGCGGTCATGAGTTTGTCATTCCGTGCTAAGCAGCCTAAGCGCGGAGTTGTTTCGGGAACAAAAGGCTATGTAGAAATTAATAATTATCCCCGTGCAAATCAAGCTGAAATCACCTATACGGCAGATGCTCATACTTCAACAACTGAAACGTTAACGGTGGGTGAAAGTGAGTTGGCTTTGCAATACGAAGTGCGCGATATGGAACGCTATATTGATCAAGGCCATGATGACGGTGAATTAGAGTTTAGTCACGATGTTGCCCATATCCTAGACGATGTCAGAAGTGATTGGGGAATGCGTTATCCATTTGAATAAAATAAATGTATAAAAAGTATATGATATTGATTATAAATAAAGGAAGTCTTCAACATGGATGCAATGCAAATTGAATTGGGAGACATTACGAAATTTAAAGGTGATGCCATTGTAAATGCGGCAAATTCAACTTTGCTGGGCGGCGGCGGAGTTGATGGAGCGATTCATCAAGCTGCGGGACCCGAATTATTGGCGGAATGCCGGACATTAAATGGTTGCCAGACGGGTGAAGCAAAGATAACGAAAGGCTATCTATTGCCTGCTAAATATGTGATTCACACTGTAGGACCAATCTATAGTGGACAGCAATCGGATCCAGTAATGCTGGCAAATTGTTATCGTAATTCGCTGGATGCGGCATATGAACATCAAGTGCACACAATTGCGTTTCCGGCAATTTCTACTGGGGTTTACCATTATCCATTGAAGGCAGCAACTAAAATTGCAGTGCAAACGGTCAAGAAATGGTTAGAGAATCACCCGGACTATCGGATGCAGGTGACATTCATGTGCTTTGATGAACGCACGCGTGCTTGTTATGCAGATGTGATGAAAAAAGAAAATTAGTTATATGTAAAATAAAGCAGCTTCTGAAAAATGAAGCTGCTTTATTTTATGGCAGTTTAAATACTTTTTGACGCTTAAAAAATTAATAAAAGAGCTTGCAACCGCATATGGTACAAGCTCTTTTTTGGATGTGTTTCACGCAAATTCTAAATTGGCTGTACATAAATCTTAGAATTTGACTAAATTTTTATTAAATAACTAACTTACTTATAAAAACATTAAAACCGTGTTTAATTAAGGATATGCTTATTTTTATTGATGGGCAAGTATGCTAAAATTATTACGCCTAATTAAATCCTACCCATAATAGACATTTTAAGAAAGTTAAATTAGAGAATTAACAGCAAAAACGCTGTAATTCTTGACCCCTATGTCTTAACTTTATTAAGTATCTTATAACCTTTTTAATAAAAAATCAATATTTTTAGTGTCTTTTTAAAATATTATAGATAGTTTGACGTGAAATCCCCAGTTTCTTCGCAATTTGCGTCTTGGGAACATGTTTGGCCGTCAATTCAAGTACCTGATGATATACCTTTCGATGGTGCTCATTTTTGGAATTTTCACAATATTGAATGGCTTTGCCCTTATATTTACCTTTCAATTTAGCTTGTTCAATTCCCTGTCGTTGTCGTTCTCTGATTTGCTTGCGTTCTTGTTCAGCATCGTATTTTTTGATTTCCAGTACCAAATTCGTTAACAAACGTTTCAGATTTTTGTCCTTCACACCCTCAAATGAAGGTAAATCAAGAATGTTTAAAAAAGCTCCCTTAATTGTGATTTGATTTACGATTCTAGTAATGTCGTCGCTATCTCTCCCTAACCGATCTAGGCTAACCACAATCACTTCGTCGTCCGGTCTAAGCTTGCGCAGCATCTTCTGCAGTTGCGGACGCTCCATGTTTTTACCAGAAATTTTCTCCTGATAAATTTTTTCCACTTGCTCGTCTTTTAGTTTAGCAAGCTGTCTTGCTAAATTTTGTTCTGTAGTAGAAACACGTGCATAGCCAATTTTCATATTTATTTACATTTCCTTTTAAAATTTACTGTCCAAATAGGGTAGAGATTTATTTGACAGTTTAGAAATGTTTTTCCGCGGGAACCATGCGTTTTTTACGTAATGATTTCCGTAGAAAAACTTATGGTTTAACAGCGACATAAGTTAGTATACACCATTTTGAACAAATTATCTTAAAATATTCTTAACTTTTAAATCGAAATGGTGCCTAACTTTAAGCGAGAGGAGCAAATAGTGAAGAAGGCAAGAAATTGGATTGCATGTTTATTGCTAATCAGCGGGATGATTACAGTATTTAATAGCCCTCTTACTGACTTTCTGATCGAAAGTTATCGTCCGGTTGTGCAGGCAACAAGTAATTCCAAGACGACGCCTGAAGACTGGAGTGACGTACAGCTGGTTAATTTGTTCAGCGTTGCAAAAGCCCGTGTGAGTCACCCTGAAGTTCACGTCATCGGTGCTGTTTATAACGAGAAAATGCACCTAAATACCCCAATTGCCAATGGCGTGGACAATACGATTTTCTCATTATGTGCTGGTACGTTGAAGCCTCATGAAAAAATGGGACAAGGTAATTATGTATTGGCAGCTCATAATGTCGATGATCGCAGTCACGCATTGTTCTCACCGCTATATCGAAATTGCCATAAGGGTGATGAGATTTCAGTAACTGACTTCAATACCGCATACACGTTTCGCATTGACAAGATTAAGGTAGTCTCGGCAAATGACGTATCAATTCTCACTGATACCCGACAACCTATATTGACGTTAGTCACTTGTGATAGCAGTAATTCTAAGCGAGTAGTGTACGTTGGGAGATTGGTCACAATTGCTAAATATAGTAAATTACCCCAACATACGAGAGACTTCTTGACACCTAAATATAAAATAAAAGGATTGATTTAGGTTGTTTGTTCTGCTTGATGAGCAAGACAGGGTGCTGATTCAAGAAGTAGATATTGTGACCAATAAGGCACACTACGAGTTTGTGAAGCCGGCTGTTATCGACTCTATAAACACTTACCGTACGAAATGCGCAAAATTAAAATTATTTTTTCCGTGGTACTCATTTGAAGGGGATTACCATTTGATGAGGAAACGTGATTGGATCAGAAAACTGAAATTAAATTGCTAGAAAATGCATCTGAAAGGGTGCATTTTTTTATTATGTTTTTAGATCTGGTTGAGCATGAAACGTGCGAAACAAAAAAGAGGCTCATGCTTGATATGCACCCCAAATTTTAGATTTATTTTGTCCAAAATTTGGGGTGCATATCAAAATGGAACTTTATTTTTGAGAACGAAATTGTCCTTAATGATATTAAAAAATATTAGGTGTATTATCAAATAATATTAGTTGTCTTGAATTACATTTAAATGATCAAAATGGAAACTGCTTGCTGGTTTATTCTAAGGCGATGATGAGGTAACTTATGAGAATATATTCATAGTTTATGAGGCCTATTTGACAAAATTTTATGAAACATTTGGATTAAACAAATTTCAGATGTATTTTTTGGTTGGATGAAATTCTATATTGTAAGATGGAAAAATTATATATAATAATTTTTGAATTCTTATTGATGTATAATATACTGTTAGTATAATTTATGAGGAGATACTATACATGAGAAAAGTTTTATTTGCAACACAACACAACACAACACAACACAACACAACACAACACAACACAACACAACACAACACAACACAACACAACACAACACAACACAACACAACACGCTGATTATGTAAGTCAATGTTTATTTGTCAAGCAATTTAATCCGTTTTTAAGTGTATTTTATATGCTTAAAAACGGATTTTTTATTTTGAATGGAGGTGATTGCTGTGATTAGGGATCATCTTCAAGAAAATGAAAATGTTAAATCAAA
>DXFP01000027.1 GCA_019114385.1 Candidatus Ligilactobacillus excrementigallinarum
TGGGCAGAACGTTGGGAAAAATCAGACATCACAATTGATGGTGATGAAGCTGCTCAACAAGGAATTCGTTTCAACTTATTCCAATTATTCTCAACATACTATGGAAACGATGCTCGCTTAAACATCGGTCCTAAAGGTTTCACTGGTGAAAAATACGGTGGTGCTACATACTGGGATACTGAAGCATTCTGTTTACCAGTTTACTTAGGAACAAGTGATCCAGCTGTTCCAAAGAACTTATTGAAGTATCGTCACAACCAATTGCCAGGTGCATTCCACAACGCTGAACAACAAGGCTTGAAGGGTGCATTATACCCAATGGTTACATTTAACGGAATTGAATGCCACAACGAATGGGAAATTACATTCGAAGAAATTCACCGTAACAGTGACATTGCATACGCAATTTACAACTACACAAAGACAACTGGTGACAAGAGTTATGTTTTAAATGAAGGCAGCGAAGTTTTAGTTGCTATCGCTCGTTTCTGGGCAGATCGTGTACACTTCTCAGAACGTAACGGTCAATACATGATTCATGGTGTAACAGGTGCCGACGAATACGAAAACAACGTTGACAACAACTGGTATACAAACGTAACAGCTAAGTGGGAATTACAATACACATTAGATGTATTGAAAGAAGTTTCACCTGAACAAGCTGAAAAATTAGCTGTTTCTGATGATGAAAAAGCTAAGTGGCAAGAAATTGCTGATAAGATGTACTTACCAGAAGATAAGGAATTAGGCATCTTTGTACAACACGACGGCTTCTTAGATAAAGACATCACATTGGATGAAAACAACAATCCAATTAACAAGATTCCAACTGAAGAATTACCAATTAACCAACACTGGTCATGGGACAAGATTTTACGTTCACCATACATCAAACAAGCTGATGTATTGCAAGCAATGTGGTACTTCATGGATGACTTCACAGAAGAACAAAAGAAACGCAACTTCGACTTCTATGAACCATTAACAGTTCATGAATCAAGTTTGTCAGCTTCAATTTATGCAATTATGGCTGCTGACTTGCGTTATGAAGAAAAATCAGTTGAATTGTATGAACGGACAGCTCGGCTTGACTTGGATAACTACAACAACGATACAGTTGACGGCTTGCACATCACAGCGATGTCAGGTGGTTGGTTAGCAATCGTTCAAGGTTTCGCAGGTATGCGGGTCAACGATGGTCAATTACAATTCAAGCCATTTGTTCCTAAGGCATGGAACGGTTACAACTTCCGTTTGAACTTCCGTGGCCGCTTGTTAGAAATCAAGGTTACAAAAGAAAACACAGAAGTTAAATTGTTGAAGGGTGAACCATTGACAATCAAGTTAAATGGTGAAGACATCGACATTAAGTAAGATACTTAATTAAATAATTGCAAGGAGGATGCATTTGTCATCCTCTCTTGTTGTAATTAGTAGGAGGTAATAAAATGGAAACAATGCAAGGTGCTGTATTTGATTTAGACGGTGTAATTACAGATACAGCTAAATTTCACTTCGCTGCATGGAGCAAATTAGCTAAGGAAAACTTAGATATTGAATTGCCTGCTTCATTTGAAACAGAATTAAAAGGTGTTAGCCGGATTGATTCATTGAAGAAAATCTTGGAATATGGGAATAAACTTGACCAATATTCAGATGCTGACATTAAAGAATTAGCTGCAAAGAAGAATGGCTACTACCTTGAAGCTATTGAAGATTTATCAAAGGATGACATTTTACCAGGTATCACAGAATTAATTTCACAATTAAAAGCTCACAACGTAAAAATGTCACTTGCTTCAGCATCAAAGAACGCCCCAGCTATCTTGAAGAAGTTAGGTTTGTTTGATGAATTTGACGCAATTGCAGATCCAGCTAAAGTTGCACACGGCAAGCCAGCTCCAGATATCTTCTTGGCAGGTGCTGCTGCGGTTGATTTGAAGCCAAGCGAATGTGTTGGTGTAGAAGACGCTGTTGCTGGTGTACAGGCAATTAAGGATGCCGGCATGGTAGCAGTTGCTGTTGGTGATGCTAAGGAATTAGCAAAGGCTGATAAAGTAGTACCGTCAACTGCAGACTTCTCATATGACTTATTTGAAAAGACATTTGAAGCAGCTCACTAATTAAATGATTTAAATTCTCGCGTTTGGGAATAGTTCCTGAATGCGAGAATTTTTTTGCTTGTTTTTGGTTGCGCTTTCATAAAATGTTCGGTAAACTGAAAGCAAATGGCAGGTAAAGGATGGAATTTGATGGAACAGATTAGATTAGTAGCAACAGACATAGATGGGACTTTTGTGCATGCAGATCATCATTATGATCAAGTGCGGTTTCACCGAATTTTTGAGAAAATGCAGCAAGCAAATTGTCATTTTGTTGTTGCCAGTGGTGATCAATATTATACATTAAGAGATTTATTTGCAGATGTTGCTGATCAAATCACTTTTGTCGCAGAAAATGGGGCGTTGATTGTTGATCATGGAGAAATTCTTTTGGCACAATCTATGGACAAAGAAGCAGTGACGAAGATTATTGAATTGACTCATCGTAATCCAGAAATTCAAATGACGATGTGCGGTCTGAAAGGAGCGTACTGCGAACGCGGTGCAGTTGATCAGGCATTCTTTGATTTGACGCATAAATATTACCATCAGTTATCATGGGTTGATAATTTTGCGAATGTCGATGATCAAATCTTGAAATTTGCAGCTAATGTACCTAGCGAAAGAACGACAGAATATATTCAATTATTTCAACAAGAACTATATAAGCATGCAGAACCAACGTCAAGCGGTTATGGAGCAATTGACTTGATTATTCCGGGATGTCATAAAGCAGCAGGATTAAAAACCTTAACTGATCGTTGGCAAATTTCATCAACCGAGTGTATGGCATTTGGAGATGGCGGCAATGATATTGAAATGCTGCAATTTTGCAAGCATAGTTATGCGATGGCCAATGCAAGTGCAGAAGTTAAAAAGGCAGCTGCTAATCATTGCCCATCAAATGAAGAGGGTGGAGTGCTGGATGTGTTGGAAGAGATGTGGTAAAAGATAAAAACCGTGCACGTCAGTTTGGATTGTAGTCTGATTATGTGAATATAGAAAAAGGCTGGACTCGCGTCACAGCCTTTTTATTATAAATTAAATTTTGTTTTATGCTTCTTGTTCTTGAGCAACAGGAGTTTCTTTTGGATTTGATAAAGTCTTAAATCCAGGTAACAACTGCATCACAATGAAACTGATGATATATAATCCAGAAAGGAACATCATTGTGACTGTCAAGTTGAAATATTGCATTAGTAAACCAATTACTAATGATGAGAACCCTCCGATTGCTCGCCCAACATTCATAATAACATTATTGGCAGTAGCTCGAATCTCGGTAGGATATAACCGACTAATAACTGCGCCGTAACCTCCAAACATACCATTGGAGAAGAATCCAATCAACATGCCGGATAAAATCATGGTTAATGCAGTATGAGCTTTCAAGATTACAAATAATACTAGGGCAGAACCAATCAGGAAGATACTGAATGCTAATTTTGCTCCAAATTTATCCATGATGTAACCAAAAACTACCATGCCGCAACTCATTCCAATAATGGTGGCAATCATCCAAATTGATGACTTTGAAACTGAAAGTCCTTGTTGTTTTTGTACAATTGATGGCAACCAGTTCATTAAACCGAAATAGCCAGCAATTTGAACAATGGTCATCACCATTAAACCTAAAGTTTGAAAAGTCATTTTTGGAGTTTCAAATAAACGGGTGAAAGAAATTTTTTGATTTGTTTGTTGGGCATTTTTACGTGCGGCTAAAAAGGCGTCGCTTTCTTTAAGATGCCGCCGAACAAAATAAGTAAGGACAACAGGAATAATTCCAAGTAAAAATAAGGTATTCCAGCCAAACCGCGGAATGATGAAAGAGGCCATCAATGCAGCAAAGATTGCTCCGATTTGGCCGCCGATTGCGGCTACTGAAGTCATTCGACCAACATGATTAGCGGCAAAGTTTTCGGCAATTAGTGCCATTCCTACTCCATATTCACCGCCAGCTCCAATTCCGGCTAAAAAACGTAATCCATAAATAGCAGGCAAACTATGTGCGAAATACATTAAACCAGTAGCAATTGCAAAGATGAAAATCGTATGACTGAATGTTTTGACACGCCCGATTTTATCACCTAACAAACCAAAAAGCGCACCGCCGACAAGCATTCCTAAATTAGTAATAGTTCCAATTAATCCAGCAGCTCCTTGTGAAATATGGAGATTAGCGATGATTGGAGTCAACGCAAATGATAAAAACATAATATCCATATTTTCTAACGAGAAACCAGAAGCAGTGGATACAATTACCCATTTTTGATCTTTAGTCATGGTTGCAGCAGTGCGTGCATATGTATTTTTCATATTAAATTCCTCCAAAATTGATGCTCGCTGACATCATTTATTTCTTATCGGCAATTCTACTCTTAATTTTAACGATAAACAAGGAATTTTTGAAAAAAACTTTTATGTAATTTTGTAGTGAAAATACTTGCAAGCGATAACAAAATATGAAAAAATAGTAAGTGAATGAAATGGTCTATTCCAAATTTTTTAGACCTAATCCAGAAAAGAAAGAAGTTTTTTTATGAGCTACTACATTCATGCAGCAAAATTCTTTTTAAAAAACACAACTGAAGTCGGCGGCTATTTAGAAGTGACTGACGATGGCAAGTTTGGTACATATTATCCAGAAAGCGAAAAACCTGCTGGCAAAATTGTTGACTACTCAGACAAATGGATTGCTCCAGGTTTGTTCGATACTCACATTCATGGCTTATTAGGCCACGATGTTACAGACGGCAACTGGGATGACATCAATGAAATGTCAGAAGGTTTGTTAAAAGCAGGTGTTACTTCATGGTTACCAACGACAGTTACTGCTTCGTTTGAACAATTAGACAATGTCTGCAAGGCAATTGGTTCTCACAAAGGTCAAGAAACAGGAGCTAAAATTCGCGGAATCCACTTTGAAGGACCTTATTTCACAGAAGAACACAAGGGTGCCCAAGATCCTAAGTATTTGCGCGATCCAGATATTGAAGAATTTCACAAATGGCAAAAATCAGCTAATGGTTTGTTGAATAAAATTTCAATTGCACCAGAACGGAAAGGTGCTGCTGAATTTACTCGTCAAGCAGTTCAAGATGGCGTCGTTGTTTCAATTGGTCACAGCAGTGCAACATATGAACAAGCAAAACGCTGTGTTGAAGCTGGTGCTACAATGTTTACTCACACATATAACGGAATGAATGATATGGGTCACCGTGAACCTGGAATGGTGGGTGCAGCATACACAATGGATGATACATACTGTGAAATTATCTGTGATGGTCACCACAATGCTCCGGCTGCAGTTCGGGTATTGATTGATCAACGTTCAGCTGATAATGTAGCTTTAGTTACAGACTGCATGCGTGCTGGTTTAATGCCAGATGGCGATTACATGTTAGGTGAATTAGAAGTTTACGTTAAAGATGGCATGGCACGCTTGAAACAAGGCGATAACTTGGCTGGTAGTATTTTGTTATTGAAGGATGCATTGAAGAATGTCGTTGACTGGAATGTTGCTACTCCTGAAGAAGCAGTTCGCATGGGGACATTAGTTCCTGCTAAGAGTATGAAGATGGAAAATCAAGTTGGTTCAATCGTTCCAGGTGCAGATGCAGACTTCTTAGTATTGAATCCAGATATGTCATTAAGTGAAACATACTTAGATGGTAAGAGCCGTTACCAAGCATAGATATAAGAATTCATAAGTATTTTTATTGATTTTTTAAGGTAAAATAAAATAATTCTATCGAAATTTGATAGTAAATGTTTTCATTTATCCAATTATTTTGGTAAAATAAAAAATGTTGAGAGTTTTGAGAGCTTCAAAACTTTTTCTAAGGAAGCAATTCCTTAAATAATTTAAGAGGTGATTTCAATGGCTACAAAGACAGCTAGAAAAGCAGCTATCGTCGGTGTCGGCGGTGTAGGTATGGGTTGTGCATACTCAATCTTAAACCAAGGTCTTTTAGACGAAATGGTATTAATTGACGTTGCTGGTGACAAGGCAGACGGTGAAGCACGTGACTTAATGGACGGTGTTACATACGCACCAGAAAACTGCAAAGTTTACCATGGTGACTACTCAGATTGTAAAGATGCCCAAATGGTTATCATTACAGCTGGTATCAACCAAAAACCAGGCCAATCACG
>DXFP01000028.1 GCA_019114385.1 Candidatus Ligilactobacillus excrementigallinarum
TTTTATTATTTTTATTTTGAATGATGTTCTTTATACTTATCTTCTTCAACCTTAGTCGTAAAAACGGTTAACTTAAAGAAAATATAAAGCAGATAAATTCCGACTACTATAGTTGGTAGCATAATCCACCACCAACTAACATCAATTGCATTTCCAGCTTTTAACCCCATAATAAAACATTGAATACATGCAATGATGATTATAATCCATGTTTTTCCATCGATGCGATTCATTTTTTTCGTCCCCTTTAAATAAAGGGACTGCACTTCGCAATCCCTTCTCTTTTACTGCTATTAAATAATGTCTTAATTTAATAGTTGAATTAATCTCTCGTTTTATATAATTCAACACGTTCCATCATAACGTCAGCATATTCTTTCATTGCTTTTTCTTGACGGTCGATTAATTCCATTTCATCTTCTGGTAAATCTTCTTTATCAGTAACATTATCTAATTCCTTAACTTTGCGGTTGATTTCTTCAACATCTTTTGTTAAGTCTGCAATTAATTCTTTATAATCTTTATTCATAATAGAATCCCTCCTCATTTACAATATATAGTATATACTAAAATATTTATGAAGGATAATATTAACTCTTATGAATTTAGTAATTTTAATAATCCTTTATTTTCCTTTTGCAATAAAGAACAAGCATTAGAAAAACTAAATATATACCTACACAAAATCTATACAAATTTTGTGTGTATAGATTTTTAAAAAGATAAACAAATATTTTTAATTACGAAAAGCAACTAATAAAAATGTCTCAATCCCATTACTGTCTTGAACGATGCCGCGTTTGATGTTGTTTAGCTTTAATCAGTTCATTCTGCTTGATTTGCATCTGTTGTAGCTCATATTCTATTTCGGTTAATACTTCGATTTCTGTTTTTTGAATATCTAATAAATGAGGCCATTGCACCTCATTTAATTGATCAACCTTTTTATGTAAATTACGCAATTCCATTTCTGTTTTCTGATTTGTTTTATAATCATTTTCAGCGTCAAAGCGATCACGTTCTGCTTGTCGATTTTGACTCATCATAATAATTGGTGCTTGAAGAGCTGCTAAGCAACTTAAAAACAGATTTAACAAAATAAATGGATATGAGTCAAAATGAATCCCAAAAATATGCAATGTATTTATTGACATCCATAAAAACAAAAAAATGCAAAATGCAATGATAAATCCCCAACTTCCGGCATATTTTGCTAAAGCATCAGCAATCTTTTGTCCCTTTGTTAATTTCATATTATTTGTATTTTTTACAACATAATGGTTACTATTAAGATTTTTTTCAAGATTAGCATTTATTTTTCGATTAGACTCTAAATCTTCATTAATCGTTTTTTCAAGATTACTTAATCTAATATGCTGTAAATCACTTAAACAAATAAAAGAGGATGGTTTAACATTTTTATATTGTTCTTCAATTTGTTCAACCAAGTCAGCACCTAAACTTCGCAGGTAAAAACCTTCCATAATTGAATAGTGTTTGCCGCAAATCACACATGTTGCATTTTTTTTAGTTGCCATTTTTACCACCCTTTTCTATTTTTCTCTTAGGAAAAGCAATTTATCACGTGAAGAAGATACACAGTTGTAACCAAAATCACTAAATTTGCTTAGTTTTTTATAATCAGTGATTTGATTTTCCGCAATAAAACGGACCATTTCGCCACGTGCCATTTTAGCATAGGTATTATCTCGAATTACTTTGTCTTTATTTCGATCATAATGACCAAAGATACAAGTAATAAATCTTACTTCTGGATGTAGCTTTTGATACTTTTCAATTTGAGACGCATACATTTTTGATGCAAGATTGAGAATGACATTATCTTCACGCGCTAATTCATCAAACCATGTATGGTTCCAAAATTCATGAAGATTTTTTGTACCATTAACATGGACTTTAGCTCTCATTTCGAGACGATAAGGTTTAATTCCGTCAAATGGACGCAATACACCATAAAAACTAGATAATATACGTAAATTATCTTGAATAAAATCTAATGCAGGCTGCGTAAATAAATCTGGAGACATGTATTTGTACTGCAAACCATCAAATCCCAGAATAGCTGGGGTTAATAATTCATCATTAAAATTCATTGTTGATAAGCGTTGATAATTAAGCTTAAGCAACTTATCATTTACATTCCAAACTTTTTTTAGTTCGTCGATTGAAAGTGACTGTAAATAATCCCTAATTTCAGTTGCTTGTTTAAAAAAAATTGGTGTAGAAGTTGCATCAAATGTATCAACATCAACCCGCATTTGTTTTGCAGGAGAAATAATGATTTTCATAATAGTTACCTTTCGTCAAATTCTTTTAAGTTCACTTTTTGATTACTTTTAACTGCTTGTTCAAAATATTCAGACTTAATGTATGAATGAGTACCATAATAATAAAATACTAATGAAACTAAAATCAAAATGATAAAATCAAATGGATATTTAATTAATCCAATGCCACCAAAATTTTTACTTCCACAATATGACAAAATCGCTAAGACTACTAAATAACATAATAACCAAAGACTAGCTTTGAAATGTTTTTTTGTATCTGGCCAGCCAAGTTTATGTTCATAAAAAAGATAAATTGGTAAACCAACTAAAATGATTAATATTACTTCAATAGTAGTTGGCCACATTGCCCAATATGCTGCTAAACTTGCAAGTACAAACGAAATTGGTGCAAGTAAATTAATATGATTTAACTTGACTGGACGAACAAAATCGGGAGCCATCTTACGTAATGAAACTACTGAGACAGGTCCAGTTAAGAAAGCAATTAATGTTGCGGTAGAAATTACACTTGCTAAAATTCCCCAGTTTCTAAACATTGATACCATGATAATACTTACAATTGTATTAAAAATCAATGCGAAACGCGGAATGCCATATTTCTCATCAATTTTTCCAACTGCGGAAGGAAAATGCTTATTTTCTTTAAATGCGGCTAATGTCCGTGCGCATGAAGCAACGAACGATACTCCCGTTCCAAATGGCGAAACAAATGCTTCAAAATATAATAGAACAGAAAGCCAATACATACCAAGTAAAATGGCTAAATCAGCAAATGGAGATTGGAAATTTAATCCATGCCAACCAAGTTTAGCAATTGAACTTGGTTTTACAACCCCGATAAATGTAATTTGAAGTGCAACGTAAATAATAAACGAAATGAATAATGAAAGTACGATTCCTCGTTTAATATTCTTTTTAGGATTCTTAATTTCACTTCCCATGTTAATTACTGTTTGAAAAGCATCATACGAGAAAATTATTCCAGAAACAGTAGTTGCAGAAAAAATTGCTGCAGAGCCATATGGCATAAATGAATGAACAGAGTGTCCAAAGTTTTCAGGATGAAATCCAGATAAAATTAACATGATAATTGTTAAAATCGGAATCCCAAGTTTAAAAAATGAAACAAAGTTTGTGAATTTAGTTAAAAGATTTACAGACCAATAGTTTAATAATGTAAAAATAATAATAAATAAATAAACTAATACTAGACCTTCATTTGATACCTGTCCATTTGCCATTAACTGGTGAGTCCAATTAGCCCATTTCCAAGGCCATGAACTCATGTATTGCACACATGCAACTGCTTCAATTGGAATAATAGTTACTAAAGAAATCCAATTAGCCCATGCTGCAATAAAGCCTAACAATGAACCATGAGTATATTGAGCATAGTGACTCATTCCACCTCGTTCAGGAAACATTGTTCCTAATTCAATGTAATTAAAAGCAATTAAGCCAATTACTAATGCGCCGATAATCCATGAAATAATTGCTGCAGGACCAGCGATTTTAGCAGCTTCCCATGAACCGAATAACCATCCAGAGCCAATTAGCGAACTCAAGGTTAACATAACTAATGAAAATAAGCTTATTTTTTTCTTTTCCATCTAAAACCCTTCTATATCAAACAAGTTGTATAATGCATATTTTTAGTTGTACTATACAATTTGTTTATTTTGTTTATTTTAAATTATATAATGCTTTACTTAACTTGATTTCACTCGGGTCTGGATTACTGTTATAAAATGTGATTTTACCAGCATGATGGTTTGACGTATTCAGTAGATTATTTGAAAATAATTGTTGTTGCAAATATTTTGCGGCACCTTGTCCACCATCATAAAATTTTACATTATCACCCACAACTTTTTTGATTGTTGCTTTAACAAATGGAAAATGAGTACATCCTAACACTACTGCATCAGTTGGTAAATTATTATCTAAAATTTCGTGTAGGTAGTTAATTACATTTTTTGAATCCAATTCACCTTTTTCAACAAATTCCACTAATTTAGGCGCAGGAACTTTTATTATTTCAGAATCTGTTTGATATTTTCTAACGGCATCATCGAATTTTTTACCTGCAAGTGTTAATGGAGTCGCCATTGCTAAAATTTTACCATTTGGATTTTCTTCAATGGCAGGCTTAATAGCTGGTTCTAATCCAATAATTGGAATTGAATATTCTTGTCTCAATTTGCTAGCTGCAGCGCTAGTTGCCGTATTGCATGCGATTACAATCGCTTTTACATGATAATGATTGATAAACATTTCTACGATTTTTTTACTTAAATCGTATACTTGTTTTGCTGTTTTTATTCCGTATGGAGCATTTGCTGAATCACCATAAAAAATGTATTCTTCATTAGGCATTAATTTATGTAATTCTTTTAATACACTTATTCCGCCTAATCCAGAATCAAAAACTCCAATTGGTTGATTTGAAATAGTTAATCTTGAATCCATTTCAATCTCCTTATTTATTTTTATTTTCTGCAACAATTATTTGAGTATGAGCTCCAAACATCTTTTTTTGTTTGTCTGTAAGTGGTTTGTCTGTAATAAAAATTGAAATAATATCTAAAGGACAAATGCGATAATACGATTTATTCACAAATTTCTGATGTTCTGCTACCAAAACAACTTTACGTGCTTGTTGAGCAGCTACTCCAACAATTTCTGCATCTCCTTGGTCAAGCAAATATACTCCGTTTTCATCAATTCCTGAAGCCGCAATAAATGCTGTATCAAAGACAATATTTTGTAGTTCTTTAACTGCTAAATTAGAATAGAAATAACGATTTTCATGATTTAATGTACCGCTTGAAATCTTAACCGTTACTTTATTATGATCAGATAAAGCAATACAATTATCAAGAGAATGAGTATGGACGGTCAATGCCATATTTAAATTTTGACATGTTTTTAACAAAATTGTAGATGAGCCAATAAAGTAAACATGATGAGGTTTAAAAAATTTTAAAGCCTCCATTGCAATTCGTGTTTTTTCCTTTGTAAATTGACCTAATCGACTTTGATAATTTGGGACACTTCTACCAAAATCCAACGGCAAGATTCCACCATGTGTCCGACGTACTTCTCCACGTTCTGTTAATAGTACAATATCACGACGCGCAGTATCTTGGGAAACGCCAAATTCATCCATGATATCTTTGGTGGTTAATTCTTGCCGATCTTCAAGTAATTGTTTGATTAATTCAATTCTCTTTTCCTGAATCAAAATGCCATCCCCATTCTACTTCTATCTCAGTATCATTTTTATTATAAACTTAAAATGAAATTGAATCAAAGCATTTAAGGATATACTTAAAAATCCTTTATTTCAAAAATTGAGACTGAGTAAACACTCAGCCTCAATAATCAATCTAGTTCAATATATTAATTTTGTTCTGGTAATAACTTAGCAATTTCAATGATTAAATCTGTTGCCTTTTCCATAGTATTTACATCTGCAAATTCAAATCTTGAGTGCATGTTATCAGCACCTGTAAATATGTTTGGTGTAGGAATTCCCATAAATGAAATCTTTGAACCATCTGTACCGCCACGAACAGGATAAATATCTGGCTTAATATCTAAGTTTTCCATTGCTTTCTTAGCTACATCTACCACTGTCATATCCTTTTCAATGACTTCGCGCATATTGTAGTACTGATCTTTCATATCAATGATTACGCGCTCTTGTCCGAATTCTTCATTCATTTTTTTAGCAATATCTAACATTAATTGCTTGCGTTGTTCAAATTTGTCACGATCATGATCACGAATAATGTATGCTGCATGTGCTTCATCAATTGCTCCATTTAGTGAAAGTAGTAAGAAGAAACCTTCGCGACCTTCTGTTTTTTCAGGAACTTCATCTTGAGGTAATTGACTATCAAATTGCATTGCCAACTTCAAGGCGTTAACCATAACACCTTTTGCTGTTGCGGGATGCACATCCTTACCTTTAAATGTAATTTTTGCTTGTGCAGCATTGAATGTTTCATATTCAAGTTCGCCTAAAGGGCCACCATCAACTGTATATGCAATATCTGCACCAAAATCCTTAGTATCAAAGTGATCAGCGCCTGTGCCAATTTCTTCATCAGGGCCAAAACCAACTTCAATTTCACCATGTTTAATTTCTGGATGTTTAATCAAATATTCCATTGCAGTCATGATATCTGCGATTCCACACTTATCATCAGCACCTAATAAAGTATCACCGCTTGTTGTAATTACAGTATGACCTTTTGATTTACGCAAATTTGGAAATTCTTTTGGTGGTAAACTATATTCACTATCATCTAATTTAATATCGGATTCACCATCATAATCTTCAATAATTTGAGGCTTAACATTTTCGGCATTAAAGTCAGCAGTATCCATATGTGAAATAAAGCCAACTTTTTTAGCTGTTTGTCCTTCTGGAAGATTGCTTGGTAATGTTGCAAATACATATCCGCTTTGTTTATTTAAACGAACATTTTGCATACCAATTTGTTTTAGTTCTTCCATTAAATCTTTAGCAAATTCAACTTGTGATTCCGTAGAAGGAATTGTAGTTGAGTTCTCATCTGAACGGGTATTCTTTTTTACGTATGAAATAAAACGAGGAATTAATGTTTCGTATTTTGTCATTCTCGTCAAGCCTTTCTGATTACAAATTAGTAACAATTACTATATTTAAATAATAAACTTTAAGATTTTTCTTGTCAAATTACTTAACATGGTAGATATAAGATGCAACAAAACGCAATAATACACTGTAAAAAGCGAATAAACCGCTAAGAACATTAATCTTCTAGGAATGATATTTTTGAAACTAGATTATGATAATAAAAGAAGGTAAGACTTATGTCCTACCTTCTTTTGTTCCATTAGATAAATTGATATGGATTGGTATTGATTGTTGAAGTATAAATATCAATATCCCATTTTTCACTTTTGTTCCATTTTTTGAAAATACGAGTTAAATTTGGCTTACAGATTGATTCAATATAGTGTCCTGCATCAACTGCATTTAATCCTGAAGCTAAAATATCATGACCTACATGGTAAGAAATATCACCAGTCAAATATAAATCTGCATTTTTTTGAATTGCATTTGGATAGAACCGAGCTCCAGAACCGCCTAAAAGAGCAATTTTTTTAACTTTTGCATTTAAATCTTTGGTAATAACTCTTGTCCCTGGAATATCGAACGATTGCTTACATTTTTCAGCAAATTCTTTAACAGTCATTTCTTCTGGAAGATTACCAACTCTTCCCATTCCGAATTTCTGACCTAAGCCTTTAATTTGATATAAATCATAAATAAAGTCTTCTTGAGGATGATTTTCATACATTGTTTTAATAACTTTATCTTTAATCCGTTCAGGAAAGAAAACTTCAATTTTCTCTTGAACCATTTCCACCATTTTGTCTTTATCACCAACATAAGAATGCGCATCGTCTTGTGGTACAAAACGACTTGTACCTGTTAATGAAAATGAACAATCATAGTAATTTTTTAAATTTCCCGCACCTGCTGCATTTAATGCATGACGCATTGTATCTGCTGTATTCGATTGTGTAAATACAGCTAATTTGTACATTTTTTCTTCCTTAACGGGTAATAATGGCTCAGTATCTTGTAAATCAAATACTTGAGCCAGCCAGTCATTCATTCCGCCAATGGCATTATCTAAGTTTGTATGTGCACCATAAACAGTAATGTTATGCTTAATTAATTCGGCATACATTTGATTTTGAGGCACACTTAAATCAAATGGCTGCACTGGACGAAACATAGCTGGATGATGTGCAAAAATGAAATCTACATGATTATCGACTGCTTCTTGAACAGTTTCTGGACGTACGTCTAAAGTGATCATCATTTTGTGAACATCTTGATTTAAATCACCCACTTGTAAACCAATTGGATCACCATCTTCAGCAATCCATTTAGGAGCTAATTCTTCAAATTTTGAAACAATATCAATTACTTTTACCATCTTTTAAAACTCCTTCAATGTAGTCATTTTCCTGTTGTAACTGAGAAATTCGATTCTTAGGAACGTGATTAGCTTTTTGCATTTGAGAAATTGCTTTTTGATTTTTTTGAATTTCCTTTTCCCATTTTTCTTTAAAAGCAGCGTTTTGATGATGTCGTAAATATTGTCCAAACATCAAGTCTTTTCCCGATAATTTAACTAGTAATTTTGGAGTATATCGAGCTACAATAATCTCATAAATGTGCCCATCTTCACTTAGTATTTCTTCATTCAAAATTTCATACTGATGTGAATTTAACCATGCTCTTAAGATATCACTGCCAACATTAGGCTGCAATATCAATAACGGATGAGTCTCAATTATTTTCTGCCCTTTTTCTAAGATCTCTTTAATTAACATGCCACCCATTCCACAAATGGTAATTGTATCAACTTGATCTGAAAACTTAATAGCATCAAGTCCATCAGCTAACCGTGGAAAAATTCTATCTTCTAAATTTTCTTTTTTAACTTCATTTACAGCATTTAAATATGGTCCACGAACGACTTCACCAGCAATAGCAAAGTTAATTTGGTGATTCAAAGCCAAATATGCTGGTAAATATGCATGATCAGATCCAATATCAGCTAATCTAGCATTTCGCGGTACATAATTTGCTACTTTTAATAATCTATTTGATAAATGATGTGCATCCACAATTCAGTACCTCACACCATAACTACTCTAAAAAGTCTTTTAATTGTTTTGAACGAGATGGATGACGTAATTTTCTTAATGCTTTTGCTTCAATTTGACGAATCCGTTCACGTGTAACTCCAAATACTTTGCCAACTTCTTCCAAAGTACGTGTACGACCATCATCTAAACCAAACCGCAACCGTAAAACATTTTCTTCACGATCAGTTAACGTATCTAAGACACTATCTAATTGTTCCTTTAATAATTCATATGCAGCGTGGTCAGCAGGGCTCGTTGCATCTTGATCTTCAATGAAGTCACCTAAATGTGAATCATCCTCTTCGCCGATTGGAGTTTCAAGAGAAACAGGTTCTTGAGCGATTTTTAATATTTCACGTACTTTTTCTGTAGGCATGTCCATTTCAGCCCCAATTTCTTCAGGGATTGGTTCACGACCTAAATCTTGCAGCATCTGACGTTGAATACGAATTAATTTATTAATTGTTTCAACCATGTGTACTGGAATCCGAATTGTACGTGCTTGGTCAGCAATCGCACGTGTAATGGCTTGACGAATCCACCAGGTTGCATATGTTGAGAATTTAAATCCTTTGCGGTAATCAAATTTTTCAACCGCCTTCATTAATCCCATGTTTCCTTCTTGAATTAAATCAAGGAATGACATTCCACGACCAACATAGCGTTTAGCAATTGAAACCACCAAACGCAAGTTAGCTTCGGCTAAACGTTGCTTAGCTTCTTCGTCACCTTGTTCAATTTTTAATGCTAAATCAATTTCTTCATCTGCGGTTAACAAGTTTACTCGACCAATTTCTTTTAAATACATCCGAACTGGATCATTAATTTTCACTGTAGAAGGTGCACTAGTATCCTTCTTTGCTTCTTCTGCGGTGTGATTTGCAACTTTTAAACTTGCCTTACTTGGTTCACCGTTTTCATCAACAACAGAAACCCCAGCATCTTCAACGCGTTCGATTAACTTATCCATTTGATCAGCATTTAAATGCATTGGTTCTGAAATTCTTTTGCTCAATTCGTCATATTGAATTTGTCCCTTAGATTTAAATTCCTTAATTAAAGAATTTACCTCTTTTTTAAATGTCTTTTCATCGAATTTTGCGTCTTTATTTGCCAAATTGAATTCCTCCTACATCGATGTTAATTTCATTTCATCTTTTTGCCTTAATAAATTAGTTTTTTCCATTATTAATGACATTAATTTATGATTATCATTGATTCTTTTTGCTTGATTGATTTGAAGTTCAATTTTTTTTAATTTTTCGTCTAGCGGATATTCAGTTAAAATTAAATGAATACAATCTTCAATCTCTTGATCAGTCGCATCTCCTAGATACTCTTCCATTTCAAGATTTGTTAACGAACTCTGCAGCTTATCATCTTTGATATAGTCAATGAAACGTGCACTATCAAATTCATCATACTGATTAAAGTACCCTTCAGCAATTGTATATATTGTCTGATATTCTTCATGGATAAAATTAAAGTTTTCTATTTCATGTAATTTTGTCCAAACACTATGATCATTCAAGCAACGGTATAGTAAAAGTCGCTCTGCACTTTCTACTTTTGAATATTTATTAGTTGAATTGAAATTATCTGTTAAAGTAGAAACTGTTTGCTGGTATTTCTTAAACTTTTGATCTTCAGAAGTAGGTTCTGGTGAATTTTGAACTTGATTTTCAGTAATTAAGGTTTGTAATTGTGCCGCTAAATTCTGATATTCAATTCCAAATCGTGAAGCTAAACGATTTAAATACAAATCTCTTTCAATCGGATCTTTAATATTAACTAATTCTTTTAAGATATCCGCAATATAATCTAATTGATCATTTTCGTTATCTAAATTTCTACCTTGAGCATAAAATTCTAAATAGAAATTTATTGGAGTTTCATACTGACTTGAAATAATCCGCTCAAATTCGGTTACACCATATTTTTTAATCACTTCATCTGGATCGAGCTTATCCGGTAACTTAACTACTTCAAGATCAAAGTTCGGATTAGTTGAGAGCATTTCAAGAGCCCTTTTAGTTGCGTTTTGACCAGGATCATCTCCATCGTAGCAAATTTTCAATACATTTGCACGATTTCCCAAGATTTGAACTTGTTCGTCAGTCAAACTTGTTCCCATTGATGCGACACCATTTTTTATACCGGCTTGATAAGCAGAAATGACGTCCATAAATCCTTCAAATAAAATTACGGTTTTATTTTGACGAATAGAAGCTTTTGCTTTATCTAAATTAAATAATACTCGCCGTTTATTAAAAATCGAAGTTTCTGGTGAATTTAAATATTTTGGAATGTTTTTATCTTCTTGATTTAAAGTTCTGCCAGAAAAAGCAATTGGATGGCCATTTTCATTGCGAATTGGAAATAATATTCTTTCTTTAAAACGATCAGACAAATTATCAAGCGGTTCTTCTGCAGATTGATTTCTTTCAATAAATAAGCCTGACTTACGTAGCAACTGATAATCGAGATGCTTCTCTTTAATAAAATTCTTTAAAATATCATTTGCAGGAGCATATCCTAATTGGAACTCTTCAATTAATTGCTCACTCATTCCTCTTTGATGTAAATAGTCAAGTGCATCTTGACCCAATTCAGTGTTCATCAAAATATGATGATATAATTGATTAGCTTGTTGATACAAATTTAATATTTTCCCATTTTCTGAAGATTCACTTGCATCTAAAGAATTCAATTGAGTATAACGACTATCTAAATGGATATTCCCTAACTCAGCAACTTTTACAAATGCTTCTGGAAAAGTTAATCCTTCAGTTTCCATTATAAACTTATAGACATTGCCACCACGATGGCATGAGAAACAATTAAAAATCTGTTTTTGTTCATTTACTGAAAATGATGGGGATGTTTCTGAATGAAATGGACAAAATCCAAACCAGTTTTTCCCAGATTTGTGCAATTGTACTTTTTGACTGACAATATCAAGAATATTAACTTGCGACCTGACTTCATCAATCAACTCAGTTGGAATTTTCATTAAAATCCTCCTCTCCTTAACCGCTAAAAAGGGTAAAGAAAGACCACTGTTTTCAGTCAAATATAATTATATATTAAAAAATCATAAAGTCAAGAAAAAAAGTGATTGTAGCGATTTTTAAAGATTTATTAATACTGTTACAACATAACGACGTTTATATGACATATAACATAGATTTTTTGTGGTTGTTATTGTTAATAATAACCACTTTTTAAATGCGAGAAAAAGAATTATACTAATTGTAATTCTCAATTTTTTATTAAGACAAATTTTTATTAACTCGGTAATGGACAATCTGTTTAAGAAGTAAATTATCATATAATTATATAAAAACAGACGATAAAACCATAACGTCTGTTTTTATAAATTAAAAAATAAATCCTTCTGATAAAATCCTATTATCAGATACCCCCAAACTTTCTAAATTATGAATTACACTTTTAGACATTGGAGCAGGACCACAAATAAAACAATCGATTGGCTTATTTGTGGTAAGTTCATTGATATTTTCTTTTAAAACTTTTGAATTTAAATATCCATGCTTAGAAGTATCATGATAAATAATCTTAATATTAGGATGTGTTTGTACTAATGTTTGAATTTCTTCATTAAAGATAATATCGTTTTCAGAACTTACACTCCACAATAAATAACCTTTACGCTGTTGTGATAATGATTGTAATAAACTTATACAAGGTGTTATGCCAATACCTCCGGCAATGGCTAATACTGGATTATTGTCCTTTGGAGCTGTGAAATGACCATAGATGCCTTTAACCTTTACAGTTGTCCCTTTAGAAGCATTAGCTAATTTATCAGTAAAATCACCAGATTTTTTAATTCCTAATTTAATTATCTTATCTTGATTTAAAGATTGCAAAATTGAAAAAGGATGATACTCATCAATCTTACAGAAAGGTAATTGAATAAAAATAAATTGTCCACCCTTAGCTTTTATTTTCTTACCATATGAGTATTTTAAAGTTAATTCAAACGAATTATCATTCATCATTTGTATATTTTCAACAGTGTAATGTGCAACTCTCAACTTGCAAATAATACCGTAATAAATATAAAATACAGCAAAAATAATAAAGTATCCTACAGAAAATAGCATAAATTGAGTATTATGATTAAAAGATGGAATTAACAAAACATGAAGAAAAACACAAACTACAATAATTGGAGAAAGAGTGTGAAATAGTAAATTTATTTCACGTGAAATTCCTAGTCTTTTTCAATATTGCGAACCATTTTAACAATTGCATCTATTCCCGGAATTTTAGCCAAAATTTGATTAGTTAAGAAAACTAATGCTAATATTGTAATTGCAATTGCCCCATAAAAGGCAATATTTCCTAAAAATCCCACTACGCCATGTAATGGCTCATTTCTACATGCAATAATGCAAAAATTACAGCAAAAATAAAAAGGCAATATGCAAATTCTCCAAAAAAGAATTTAATGTTAGAAATTCCACTGAAATATAATGGTATTGTCATTAATAATGGAAACAATGAATAAATAATCAAAGAAATTGAATTTGTTTTGTTTTTCAATTAACGTTCCTCATAAGTTATGCGTTTTTACAATCATATCAATAATTTAGTCTTATTTTTTGAATTAAAATTGAATATTATATGAACGTAAATAGCATATTATTTATATAATATTCAACTATTAAAAATAACAATTGTATCAAGCAAAGTTTGTTGGTAAATTTGATAAGCGCCCTTCTTGCGCATTGAATTCGTCTATAAATGATTTAAATTCAATAAATCATCGCTTTTTTGCATAATTTTATAAAAATGATATTACGATGAAATTGCCGAATTCTAATGCATTTCAAATGGAATATTTAATTCACCTTATTTCTTTGTATCTGTTGGATTACTTGATTTAGTAACTTTATCAATACCTTTATCTTCGACTAAATCATCAGCAGTAATCCTAATCCCAACACGTGGTAGAAAGTTATTATTTGGAATCGCATAATTAGTAAACTCTGGATTAACTAACTTAACTTTTTGACGAAAAGCAAAGTCTTTTTCTGGTGTATCAGCTGGTAATACTACCATGTATGCTTGACGCTGAGTGGTTGAAAAGATCTCATATCGTCGGTCTTTAATTTCTCCAGTTGGTTCGCCGTTTTCATCAGTTCCAATATTTCGTCCCTTACTTTGTAAAAAACAAGTTTCAAACTCATTTTATAAACTAATTATTAATTTTATTCTATAAAATCAAGAAATCTATTATTCCAAATATTTTCGTAAAAATTAATCATTCTATTAGCTTTTAAATATTCATTATCGAAAGTTGTGGTAGAATTATGAACCATAGTTAATTGATAGCCAAGATCATGTGCTACTTTAATTGTTGTATCAACGCAATATTCAACTTGAGCTCCACAAATTTGCAATCTATTTATATCGAGACGTCTTAATAATTCATAAAGATTAGTTTTATAAAATGAATCAGCATGAATTTTTTCAATATAATAATCATTATCATTATTATGCAAATCAGAAATTAAATTCCATTCAAATAATCCATGTATTAAATCTTCATCTTTATGTTGAATAAAAATTACAGGATCATTATTTAAATGAAACTGATCAATTTGATCATTAATATTTTCAATTATATTTCTGTAATTATAAATTTTCCCATCTTTACAAACACCATTCTGCAAATCAATTACTAACAATGCTTTTTTCATCATTTCTCCCCTTTACTACTTTTTTGATATGGATCTATATAACCCTCAAGATAATCAATAATTTCATGCAGTTTGCCCTTGAAAAGTCTATTAATGCATATCAAAAATTTTAATGGAACAATCAACTTCTCAATATCTAAAATATTATTAAAAATTAAAGCATAGCAGTTATTTATTTTTAATTTTTTTATTAAATATCTATCATGGAATTTCACACATTTATAGCAAAAATAAAAATTATTTTTGTTAAATCGTACTATATAAATCAAAAAACGATTATGTTAAACTGTAATATATATTTAGAAATAAAAACACAGTTTTGGTTGGTAGTCCAAACGCAAATTATTTTGTCAGTAACCTTCCTCCGGGTCGTCCATTTTCTATCTTATTAAATCTAAGGAGGAATTATCATGACTAACTGCTTGAAGTTAACTATCATTTTTGATGCTCCTTTCTATAAAGGAATCTTTGAAAATCAAATTGATAATAAATATTTTGTTGCTGCCATAAATTTAGGAACATCTGAACCTAAGATTCGTGATATTTATCAACTAATCTTGCAAAGATGGCAAACTATATCTTTTTACACTAATTTAGAAAAATCATCACAAGTTACTAAAAATATCAGCGTAAAAAAAATGCAAAAACAAGCTCGCCAAAATAAACACAAAGCTGTAAAATTTCACGGAACTAAGGCACAACAAGTTTTACAAGCTCAACATAATGATCTCAAGTTGCAGCGCAAACAAATACATAGGCAACAACAACTATTAACCAAACAACAACAATTTGAATTAAAACAACTAAAGCGTCGAGAAAAGCATAAAGGACATTAATTATTTCTATATTTTCTTTAGTCATATAATTATAATTTATAAATATAAAAGTCTTTGATTATTTTTAGTATCTTCATTTGATACGATCAAAATATCAAAGACTTTTTATTATTAATTATTTTTCTGATATGCTTCTCTATAACCTTCAAGGTAATCAATGAGCTCATGCAGTTTACCATTGAAAAGTTTATTAATGCGTATCAAAAATTTTAATGGAACAAATTTAAAGCGATTAAATTTATCTGATAATCCCTTTGCATATCCTAATTCAAAATCACTTAACTTATTTCTCATAACATTTTTATATTTATAAGTATAATTGTGAGAATTACATGCTGAATAGGCATTATTATAATCCCCATTTTCATAATGTTTTTTTACATAATCATGAATATTGAATTTCATTATAACTGCTCCTTAAAGTTTAACAACTAGTTCAATTATATCACTCCTCTTTATAGATTTTCTTTTACATACTCCCAAATTATTTATAAAAAGCGAAACTAAATGATAGCTTCGTTTTCATTAAAAAATATTCATATTTTCATAACTTTTTGCTTTAACTTTATTAAATTTTGCTGTTTTTCGTACTCACTCCTTCTAAATCGTAATCTGTAATAATTTGTAACAATTAGTTTTTAACTATTTAATTCTCATATTTAACCGCTCCGGTAATTTAATCCCATCATGGCGCTTTGCATATCTTCGATATGTGTAGGTTCACTGACCAACGAGCCTCAAATCTTAGAGACATAGCACGCACTTATTCTAGTCCATGACTAACTGTTGAAACAGGTAATCTAACCTGCGGATTCAATTCACAAATTATCGAATCCTTATCTATCCATTTGTCAAAGAACAAACAGTAAAAGGAAACTTAATTTGTAAAATTATCCCTGTTAAATCATGCTACTAAAAAATGAAAATCGTAATTATTTTTTTCAATACAGGTGGTAATTTTTAAAGTGAAAACCTAAGTTAATACTAAGGTCTAATTCCTTTTACCACCTTTAGAATACGACACTTGGAAATCGTATCTTAGTTGATACGATTTTTTGTAATTTAATAATTGATTTTTAAAAAGATTATAATAAATATTCTGCTAAAACTCTCAAAACTCCATCATCATTATTATTTGGAGCAATTTTATCGGCTGCTTTTTTAGCAACAGCTTGCCCATTTTCCATTGCATAACTTAATCCCGCTGCATTCAACATCTCAACGTCATTTCCTCCATCACCAAAGGCAATTAAATCTTTTAAAGTTAAGTCCATTGAGTTTAATAATTTTTCTAATCCTGCTGCTTTGTTAGTTTCAGGGTGAATAAAATCAATAAATCCATTACCGCCTGAAGTAGCATAGATTATCTTGTTAAATTTTTGATTTACTAAGTCAGTAAACTGCAAAGTTTCTTCATCAGGCAACTTACACGTTAACATTAAGAAAATGTCATCTGGTAGCTGATTAAAGTCTTTAACGATCTGTAACTTTTTATGATAAAATGCAGCATGCTGTTTAAAACTTTCAGGTTCATCAGCTAAAATATATGCGGATTTAATACCACATAAAATAGGATGAACCTCAGGATATTTGGCAAAAAATGCTAAAATCGCATTTATGTCATCAGGATTTAAATTATCATGGTGTATCATTTTTCCCTGATTTACAATGTAACTGCCGTTTTCTGCAACAAATGCAATTTCATTTCGGGTTTCTATGAAATATTCTTCTAAAGTTGCTAATTGATTACCACTTGAAACAATAAAACGAATTCCTAATTTGTTCATTTTGTCCAGTAATGCTCTAAAAAGTGTTTTATTATATTGCTTTTTGTCATCTAAAAATGTTCCATCCATATCAACTGCAACTGCTTTAAAAGGTAGTTGATTCATATCTTATATCACCTCTTTAATTGAATATAAAAATTAGGCTGTGATTAATCGCAACCTAATTCTTTTATATTTCTATTTTACATTTAAGTTATCAAGTTCGCCAAATGCTTCTGTTAAATCTGCAATTTGTTTTAATTGTAACAAACGATTATTCTTAACGTCTTCGTTTTTATCCATTACCATTGTTGAATCAAAATACTTAGTGATTGGCGATTTTAATGAGGCCAATTTTTGAAATTTTTCTTCTAAATCTGCTTCTTCAAACGCAGCTGCAATTTGTTTTACAGCTTCTGCCAATTCCTTTTCTGATTCATTTTCAAATAATTCAGTTTTAACAACTGCATCATCCTCGAAGTTAGGAGCCTTCTTTGCCATCCGACCAACACGTGTCAAAGCTTCAATTGTTTCTTTGAAATCTTCATCTTCAAGATGTTTTCCTAAAATATGGGCTGCTTCTTGAATATCAACAAATGCATTTTTAGAATTTGCTGTAACAGTATCTAAAACATCATGACGCATCTTCTTATCATTATTCATGACTTGTGATAAACGATCCATAATAAATTGACGCATGTCCTTTTGTTCTTCTTTTGGCATAATATTCTTATACAAATCAGGTCTTGCTTCAATTGCATTTTCAATGAATTGTTCCATTAAAGGCAATGAAAGCTTCCAGTTACGATCTAATGCAATTCTGATAATTCCTAAAGCTTGACGACGTAAAGCATATGGGTCATTTGAACCGCTTGGAATCATACCGGCTGCAAAGAATGCTTGAATACTATCTAATTTATCGGCAATCGAAAGTACTGCACCTACATTTGTCTTAGGTAATTCACCCTCAGCACTAGTTGGCATGTATTCTTCCCGAATTGCAGTAGCAACACCATCGCTTTCACCTTGGAGACGTGCATAAATTTCACCCATTACACCTTGTAATTCAGCAAATTCACCAACCATTCCAGTCACTAAGTCAAACTTATAAATTTGACTTGCACGCTTTAAGTCTTTTAATTCTTCTGCTGATAAGCCAACAAATTTACCGATTTGTTCTGCAATAATTTCTACACGTTGCATTTTTTCTGCAATTGTTCCAATCTTATCATGAAATGTAACTTTATCAAGACGATCTACGTAATCAGCAATTGATTGTTTTTGATCTTCTTCAAAGAAGAATTTAGCATCTTCCAATCTGGCTGTAAGAACTTTTTCATTTCCTTGAATAACATTTTCCAAATATTCTTTATTTCCGTTACGTACTGAAACAAAGTTTGGTAATAATTTGTGATTTTGATCAGTTACGTAGAAGAACCGTTGATGATCTTTCATTGATGTAATCAAAACTTCATCTGGAACAGCTAAGTACTTCTCATCAAATTTTCCAGCGAATACAGTTGGATATTCAACTAAGTTATTAACTTCTTCCAACAAGTCTTCATCCACTTCAATATTCCAGTTATTTTGTTTTGCTAAAGCAGCGATTTGATCTCGAATTGAATCTTTCCGTTCCTTAGCATCAACAATGACTTTTTCGGATCGTAAAGCTTCTATATAATCGTCGGCATTCTTTAATGTAATTTCTTTACCTAGAAAACGATGTCCGTTTGTCTTATTTCCTGCTTTAATCTTCAAGATTTCAAACGGAACAACTTGATCATCAATCATTGAAACAATCCAGCGAATTGGACGAACAAATTGAAAATCATTGTCTCCCCATCTCATCATTGTTGGAAATTTCATGCTCATTACAACATCTTTCATTCCTTGCATTACTTCTGCTGCATCTTTACCAGGAATAAATTTCTTTACATAAACGTATTCTGTCCCTTTTAATTCCTTGAAGTAAATATCATCTACTGAAACACCTTGTCCGCGTGCAAATCCCATTGCAGCTTTTGACCAATTACCATCTTTATCATATGCAATTTTCTTTGCGGGACCTTTTGCTTCTTCTTCGATATCTGGCTGTTTGTCAGCTAATCCATTTACTTTAACTGTTAACCGTCTTGGAGTTGAGAACGTTTGGATTTCATCAAAGTCCAAACGTTGTTCTCTTAGAAAATCTTCAGTTTTTGCTACTAATTCTGCTGCACTTGGAGTAACAACATGTGCGGGAATTTCTTCTAAACCAATTTCAAGTAAATATGTATGTGCCATGATGTTATTTATCCTCCTTTAAAAGCTTTTGGCGTAATTCTTCATCTTTGATCAATGGGAAACCTAATTTTTTCCGTTCAGCAACAAAAACTTTAGCAATTGCTTTTGCCATATTTCTGATTCGTGATAGATAACCAGCACGTTCAGTTACTGAAACTGCACCTCTTGCATCTAACAAATTAAATGTATGACTGCACTTTAATAAATAATCATATGCAGGATGTACAAGTCCAAGTTTCGTGAGTCTCTTGGCTTCTTTTTCATATGTATCAAATGAATCTAATAACATTTGTTGGTCACTATCCTCAAATGCATATTTTGAATGTTCATATTCTGGTTCTTTGAAAATATCGCCATATTTAACCCCATCGGCCCATTCTAAGTCAAAAACGGAATTTACGTCTTGAATATATGAGGCTAAACGTTCCAACCCATACGTAACTTCAGAAGCAACAGGTTTAACTTCTAAACCACCAACTTGTTGGAAATAAGTAAATTGAGTAACTTCCATACCATCAAGCCATACTTCCCAACCAACACCGGCACATCCCATTGAAGGATTCTCCCAGTTATCTTCAACAAATCGAATATCGTGTTCAAGTGGTTCGATTCCCAATGCACGCAAACTATTAAGATATAAATCTTGAATATTATCTGGATTAGGCTTCATTAAAACTTGAAATTGATGGTGTTGATATAAACGATTAGGATTTTCTCCATAGCGACCATCAGCAGGCCGACGCGAAGGTTCAACATAACATACATTCCATGGTTCAGGACCAATTGCCCGTAAAAATGTATATGGGCTCATTGTTCCTGCACCTTTTTCGGTATCATATGATTGCATAACCATGCAACCCTGCTTTGACCAAAATTGTTCCAAGGTCAAAATAATGTTTGCCATTGATAATTTTTTTGACATAGTACTTCTCCTTTACAGTTATTTCGAAGAGCCATGTTGGTGTACAAAAAAATCCCTATGTAACGCCAATATGGTTACATAGGGACGATTCTTCGAAATCGCGGTTCCACCCTACTTCTAGGAAAACCTAGCAACTTAATTCGAATAAAACTCCGAAAACGCCAAGTCACAAAATCTCGTACCTGCTCTCACTTTCCAGGCTCGCTGCTACTCAAACTTCTATGACCCTTTTTTCATCAATGTTTTACTAAAAATATCTGAAATAATGATAATTCAACTTTGTTAATTTGTCAATTATTTACACATTACTTGAAATAATCCAAATATAATTGGACCTAGTAATGCAGGTAAGAAATTAGCCACTTTGAATCGCTTAATCTCTAAAATATCACAAGCAAGTGCAACAATTAATAATGATCCAACTGCACTAATTTCATTAATTGTACTTGAAGTTAATAATGGTTGAATGAACGATGCACCACCATAAATAATTGCTTCATAAAGAAAGACAAATGGTCCAGAAAGTAAAACACTATATCCAAAAATTGCACCATAAACAAGTGATGTAATTGCGTCTAGAACAACTTTGAAAAGCATCAAATTAGTGCTTCCTGAAAGTGCAACATCCAAGGGACCCACAATTGACATCGAACCCACACATTCAATCATAAAAACAGTTACAAAGCCTTCTACAAAGTGTGGATCACTTGTTTTAAGTTTCCCTTTAATTATATCTCCGAAGCGGTTAAATTTTCCGTCAACATCAAGCCAAACACCAATTACTGAGCCAATTACCAAACTAATTAACATTAACAATGGTTGTTTAGTTTTAATTGCACCTTGAATCCCAATTATTCCAACACATAATGTTGCAATTTCCATCATTGAATCAATTTGGCGATCAGAAAGGAATTTTTGAAGTGGTTTACTAAGCAACCCACCAATTGTAATTCCAACCAAATCCAAAAATACATAAAACATTAATTACTCACCCAATTTTCTATCATATACCTAAAATATTATCGTTGATTTTAGGCTGAAAAGTCAAGACAAGTAAAAATAAAGTGATACAACTTAGTCAAAAATATTTAAATCATATTTATCAACAATTTTGTTTAATACTTTCATTCCAGCAACGCTATTTCCAAATTTATCTAACGCTGGTCCATAAATTCCTATACCGCATTTTTCAGGAACAGCTGCCATTAATCCACCACCAACACCACTT
>DXFP01000029.1 GCA_019114385.1 Candidatus Ligilactobacillus excrementigallinarum
CTTGTTGAACAGCAATTTCGGCTTGCTTTTTAGCAGCGGCAGCTTGTTGAGCATTAATTTCAGCTTGCTTTTTAGCAGCAGCTTGTTGAACAGCAATTTCGGCTTGCTTTTTAGCAGCGGCAGCTTGTTGAGCATTAATTTCAGCTTGCTTTTTAGCAGCAGCTTGTTGAGCAGCTAACTGAGCTTGTTCGTTTTGTTGTTGAACGTTAGTTTGTTCAGTTTGAATATCTGCTTGATCATTAGCTGTTGGAATGTATAAATTCTGGCCAACAGTAATAAAGTTGATATCTTTTAAATGATTTGCTTTTTGAATTTCGTCAATTGTTGTATGATATTTTTCAGCTAATTCTGAAACTGTATCTCCCGCTTTAACTTGTACATTGTCAGCATTAGCAGCTGTTGTTGCTGCAACAATACCAGAAAGGGTAGCTGCTGATACTAAGACTTTGTTTAATTTCATATGAATTAATTCACTCCTAAAATAAATGAAAATTTTATGTATTTCTGTAATATAGTTCCTCTTGAACTATCGTACAAAAGTATACCTAATTTAATTAACATTAATATAGCAACAATGTTAATTTTTGATATTAATTTGTAACATTTGTAATATTTTGTAATATTTGTGAGAAAATAATAAGTTATAATGAAGCATATAGGATACAATAAAGGAGGCTGGAAGTATGAAAAATAATAAAAATAAAATAGTGAATTTCGGTCTAGGAATTGCTTTTGCGGGATTTTCATTGGCAACAATTAATTATTTTTTAAAACAAAGTGTAGTATTAGAAGAAAAACGTGTACTTTATTGGCAAAAACGACTTTATGATAAGAATATAAAGTATTTTATTAAATTAAAGGCATTTAATTGGGAAGAACAATTAAAAAATAGGGATGATTTTTTTGTATATTTTGGAAAAAAATCCAATCCAGAATGTTTATGTTTTGTAAATAAACTAAGTTATATCGCTAGAAATCGTGGAGTAAATATTTATTATATTGATACAAGCAAAAAAGAAACGAATCCAATATTGAATAAGTTAATGCAAGAATTACATATTAAACAAACTCCTGCATTCTTACATGTAAAAAATGGAGACGCCATTCAATTTAAATTTGATCAAAAAATCAGCGCATTTATAGATAGTGCTTTGCAAACTTTTTAGTAAACAAATAGAGACTGTGACGTAAGTCCAGTCTCTATTTCTATATCCACATAATCAAATTCTAAAATAAATGGGCATGCTGCAAGTTTAAAATTTAATATTACGTAATTCGTTCGAAAATTTCCTTGTTTTGTCACATTTTTTGTTCTACAGTTTAACAACAAATGTACTGCATAAAATTGCACATAATGTACTACAGAAAAAGATACTTAAATCTGCCCAAGGACTTCCAACTCTTTGAAAGAAATTTTTAATTCCAGTAACTCCAAGAAGAATGGTAGAAAGTGCGATTAATAAATAAATAATTTTTAGTGGTGCATATGAAATACAAATACCAACTGCAACTAAAAATAAAAGATTGCGAATATTATGATACCAAGTAATATTTCCAAAAATTGCAGACATATAGGAAAAAGTGCGATCTTTTGGCAAACTACCAAATTTAAACATAGTAATTAAAATCCAAAAAACGTATAATGAAACACCAATATACTTCAAGCCTTAAGCACTCCTTAGTTAATTTTGTTTAAATAAGTTTGAAAGCTTTTGCATAAACATTTTAACGAAACGACTTGAATCAACATTAACTGCAACTTGTGTGGTTGTTGCAGGATCATTAATCCGCTTTTCATCACCAATTGTTCTTCCTGCGTAAGCACCTTTAGTATCAACTTTCATGTTAAGATAAATTGTTTGTACTAAACTTGGATCTACTGCAGCAGCGACTGCAAGTGGATCATGTAATGCACATCCCTTTAAATGTGGGCTTGTAACTTTATATGAATCAATATAATAATCCACGATATTTGCATATGATATAGCTGAATCAGTTCCGATTTCACGCCATTTTGCAGTTTCTTTTTTTGTCAGCAATGTTCTTAATGTAACATCTAATCCAATCATTGTTAATGGCAACTCACTTCGAAAGACGTCATTTGCAGCTTCAGGATCCTGATTAATGTTTGCTTCAGTAACTGGGTTAACATTTCCAGGAACAGTCAATGCTCCTCCCATTAGGGTAACGTGACCAATTAAATTGACAATTTCAGGATCTTTTTTGATTGCTGCGGCTAAATTAGTCAATGGACCAGTAGGAACGATTAATAGTGAACCTTGATACTTGTGAGCTGCTTCAACGTAGAAATCTACACCATTTTGTGCTTCAATTGAACGTTTTGCAGTAGGCAATGTGACATCTCCAATTCCGTTCATTCCATGGATAGTTTGACTAATTGGCATCACATCAAAATGATTAGTTGTACTTGAATGTGTTGCTCCCATAAATACAGGAATATCAGGACGACCTAGTGCAGCAAGTAAATCTAAGCTGTTTTGAGCAGCTTGTTTAGTAATTACATTTCCATATGAACATACAATTCCAATTAAATCACATTCAGGCGTAGCAAGTGCATAAGCAATTGCTAAAGCGTCATCCACTCCAGTATCTAAATCTAAAATCATTTTGTATTTTGCCATGAAGAAACGTCTCCTTTAAGTGTTCTTTTCTTTATTCTATCAGAAAAATATTAGACGTGCAGTGTCTTTTTTTATTTTTTATTGGTACGTTCCATTACAAGCAATTGTTATTTTATTTTTTATTAAAAGTTGAATATAACACGAACAATGTGAAATTGAGTTTGTTTTATTAAAAAACATAAAAAATAAAATTTAATATTGATTATTTTTAAATTATTGATACAATTTATTGTAATGAGTAATTGATGTTCACTATATATTGTGTAACATTTAATAATGATTGGAGATTTTAACCGGAATGATTGAAGTAAGCAATCTTAGTAAAACTTATGAAAATGGATATGAAGCACTTAAAAATGTTAACTTTTCAGTTCAAAAAGGAGAATTAGTTTGTTTATTGGGGCCGAGCGGATGTGGAAAATCTACTTTATTGAATATTATTTCAGGGTTACTCGATGCGACTTCAGGTGATATAAAATTTGATGGTCAATCTGTGATAGGGGTGGCACCTGAAAAACGGGATATTGGTTTTGTATTTCAAAATTATGCTTTATTTCCACATATGACTGCTAAAGAAAATGTGATGTTTCCCTTAACTGTTGGAAAAGGAAAGATTTCAAAAAAAGAAGCACGAAAAAATGTACAAAAATATTTAAAATTAACCCATATTGAAGATATTGCGCATAAAAAGCCTGGTCAACTTTCTGGAGGCCAACAGCAGCGGGTTGCGATTGCACGTGCATTGGTACAGCAGCCTAAGGTTTTATTGATGGATGAGCCATTAAGTAATTTGGATGCGCGGTTAAGATTACAAATTCGTGAAGAAATTCGTGCTTTAGTTAAGGAAGTCGGTATTACTACTATTTTTGTTACCCATGATCAAGAAGAAGCACTTTCAATTGGCGATCGAATTATTTTGTTGAATGAAGGAATTGTTCAACAAGCTGATAAAGGTCAAAATTTGTATTTAAATCCAGCAAATCAATTTGTAGCTAATTTCATTGGAAATCCAGTAATTGACTTATTTAAAATGAATTGGGATGGGGAAAGGCTTGTTAATTCAACGTTTAATATCTCTGAATTTCAATTAAATAATATTAATTTTGAAAAAGATAAAAGCTATTGTTTAGGAATTCGTCCTGAGAATATTCAACCAAATGATTCGGATTTTGATTTTCAAGCCCAGATTAAGGATATTGAATTAATTGGTAGAGATCGGATTTTGAAATTTGAAATTGATGAAAAACAATATCGTTCACTTGTAAAAGTTGAAAATGAGATAAATGTAGGTGATACAGTTAAGTTTAAAATTAATATGGAAAAAGCATTTATCTTTAACGATAAAGGAGAGAGATTATTCTAATGAAAAAAGTTAGAAAGAATCAATGGAGTGCTTGGTGGTTTCTCGGACCTGCATTAATTGGAATTGCTTTATTCAGTATTTTTCCAATTATTAGAGCGTTTATTATGAGTTTTCAATCGGGATCGTTGATTTCGATGCATTGGACAGGACTAAGCAATTATAAATATGTTATTCATGATCCATTTTTTGCAAAAGCGTTACAAAATACTGCATTATATGCATTTACAGTCGTTCCAATTGGAATGATAATTTCATTATTTATTGCATGGAGTTTATTTAAGCGCATTAAGCATTCAAAGTTTTTTGAAACGTTGTTTTTTATGCCATATGTAACAAGTACAATTGCGATTGGAATTGTCTTTAGATATATTTTTAATGGCCAATATGGTTTATTAAATTACATTTTGAAATTTTTGCATTTAGGAACACCAAATTGGCTAGACGATCCTAATATGAATATGATTACTGTAATAATTTTTGGAATTTGGTTGAGTCTGGCTTTTAATGTTGTTATTTTAATGTCTGCACTTCGTGGAATTGATTCACAACATTATACAATTGCAAAAATGTATGGTGCAAACGATTCTGAAATGTTTTTTAGAATTACATTACCACAGATTGTTCCAACCTTGGCATTTTTACTTACTGTAAATTTAATTAACGCATTTAAAGTTTATACACAAATTTATGCATTATTTAACGGGCAAGCTGGGATTGCTAATAGTGCAATGACAGCTGTCTACTATATTTTTAATAAATTCCAAATTGTTGGTACACCAGGAATTGCGATGGCAGCAACCGTACTGTTATTCTTAGTAATTTTAGTAATTTCATTCTTACAAAATAAATTATTAGATAAGGTGGGGCGTCGATGAAAAAAGTAACGAAAGTAATTACTTGGGTTTTTATTTTAGGGTTAAGTTTTATTACTATTTTCCCTTTTATTTATATGATTTTAGGCGGCTTGATGTCTTTTTCAGAAACAACAAGTATCCCACCGACACTAATTCCGCATCATTTGCATTTTGAAAATTACATCCAGGTATTTCAACAAGCACCATTTTTGAAATATTTTGTTAATACTGTCATTACTGCATCAATTGATACAGTATGTGTATTAATTACTTCTTTACTTGCTGCTTTTGCATTAACAACTTTAGATTTTAAAGGAAAGAAATTTGTTAAATTAATTATGGTTGCATTATTGATGGTTCCATCAGAAGCAATTATTTTTACAAATTATAATACAATCGTGCAGTGGGGACTATTAAATACATATGTTGGTCTGTTTTTACCATTTACTACAAGTGTATTTTATATTTACTATTTAAATAGTTATTTTCAAGGAATCCCACGTAGCATATATGAAGCAGCAAAGATTAGCGGCGCAAGTAACTGGGAATATGTTTGGAAGATTCTTGTTCCAATGTCTAAACCTGCATTAACAACTGTTGGCCTATTATCATTTATTTCAGGTTGGAATTCATTCTTATGGCCATTATTAGTTACAAACAATGATAATATGCGGTTATTAAACAACGGATTATCAAACTTCGTATCGGAAGGTGGCGCACAAACTCAGTTACAACTTGCAGCGGCGACATTAACTGTTATTCCAATTTTAGTAATTTATTTCATCTTTAGAAAACAAATTATTCAGGGGGTTACTCGAGATGGAATTAAAGGATAAAACCGTTGTCACATATCATCGAGGAGTAGATACGATTGGTGGTACAAATATTGAAATTTCGTATGGAAATTCTCATATTTTCTTTGATTTAGGAATTGTTTTTAAACCAGAATTAAATCTTGAAAATGAACACTATGATACGTTAGTTAAAAATCATTTAATCCCAAAATTATCAGGATTTTATGATGAGCAATTGCCTTCAGCTCCGAGTTGGAATTCTGATTTTAAGTATAGTGCGGCTTTCGTTTCTCATTTACATCTAGACCATACAAAGATGATAAATTATGTGGATGAAAGGTTACCAATTTATGCAACGCCGGAGACAATTAAAGTTTTGAATGCAATTAATGAACAACAAGACTTTTTATTACCTGCATGGGAACATAGTAATAACTATATAAGACCAATTAATCAGTTAAAAATAAATCAAAAAATTTCAATTGGACAAATTGAAGTTGAATTTGTTCCAGTTGATCATGATGCTGATGGTGCAGTTGCATTCTTAATTCATACGCCAGACAATTTTATTGCTTATACTGGTGATTTAAGATTACATGGATTTCATCCTGAATGGACACGAAAATTTATGGAAAAAGCTAAAAATTGTGATTTACTAATCAGTGAGGGAGTCGGCGTGAGTTTCCCAAATGAAAATCGATTGGAAATTAGTTCGGAAAATGACTTGGTAACTAATTTTTGTAAAATAATCAAAGAAAACATTCATAGTCCAATTACTTTCAATACATATCCTGGTAATCTATCAAGATTGATTGAAATTTGTAATCAATGTCCAAGAAAAGTAGTACTAAGTGCAAGCAGGGCAAATTTGTTAAAAAAAGTAACTGGGATTCAGGAAAGTTATTATTATTTGCCAGGTGAAAAACGCATCCTGGATTTAAATCCTGAAAATGAAGTTTCTTTAGCTGATTTGTTTGAATATCCGGAAAAGTATGTCTGGCAAATTGAGCAGCAGTTTGAGTTGTTGAAGCCAGGAACAATTTATATTCATAGCGATGCTGAACCATTAGGGGATTTTGATCCAGCATACCATACTTTTATTGAAAAATTAGAAAAGCAAGATGTTCAAATGATTAGATTAACCTGTTCAGGACATGCTACAAGTGAAGAATTAGGAGAAATTATTGCAGGGATAAAGCCGCAATTATTAACACCAATTCACAGCTTTCATCCAGAAAATTTAAAAAATCCCTTTGGTAAACGTTTATTAGTGCAAAATGGGCAATCGCTTGTTTTGCGTTAAAAAAATATTTTTTTAAGGAGGAGAACTCATAATGAAGTTCATGAAAAAATTAGCTGTTGCTGTGACAACAGCAGCAACTGTATTTGCAACTGTTGCAGGAGGAATCAATGCGACAGCTAATGCGGATAGTATCCCAACCAAGGTTACTAAAAAAACAACCATTACATTTTGGAATGGAATGTCGGGGAAGCAACAAAAAGCATTACAACATTTAACAGAAGAATTTGAAAAGGAAAATCCAAATATCAAAGTTAAATTGGAGAATCAAGGTCAGTATAAAGATTTGCAATCAAAAATTACATCTACTCTTCAATCACCAAAGGATTTGCCAACGATTACACAAGCTTATCCAGCATGGTTATACACAGCAGCTCAAAACGATTTATTAGTAAACTTGAAACCTTACATTAATAATTCAAAAGTTGGCTGGGGAAGTACAGCTAAAAGTGGAATTAAGACAGATTTGATGAAGGGTGCTCAAATTAACGGAAAACAATATGGAATTCCATTTAATAAATCTGTAGAAGTATTAGTTTACAATAAGACACTTTTAGATAAATATGGTGTAAAAGTTCCAACTACAATGAAAGAATTAAAAGAAGCATCAAAGACAATTTATGAAAAATCAAATCATAAAGTTGTAGGTGCAGGATTTGATTCATTATCAAATTATTATGTATTAGGAATGAAGAATGAAGGTGTAAACTTCACTTCAAAGATTAATTTAACTTCAAAGAAATCAAAGAAAGTTATTGATTACTATGCAGACGGAATTAAAGACGGATACTTTAAGACAGCTGGTTCAGCAGGATACTTGTCAGGCGATTTTTCAAATCAAAAAGTTGCAATGTTTGTTGGAACAAGTGCTGGTGAAAGTTTTGTTAAAAAAGGTGTAAATAATAAGTTTGAATATGGTGTTGCACCTCGTCCTGGAAAATGGAATATGCAACAAGGTACTGATATTTACATGTTTAAGAATGCATCAAAAGCTCAAAGAACAGCTGCATTTATGTATATTAAGTACTTAACATCAAATAAATCTCAACTTTATTGGGCACAACAAACAGGTTATATTCCAGTATCTCAATCAGTAATTGATAGTAAGGAATATAAAGATGACAAGAATTCTAAGGTTCCAGCACAAGTTCAAGCAGCAACAAAGAATTTGTACACTATTCCTGTAGAAAAGAACTCAAATGCTGCATATCAAGAAATGAATACAATTATGCAAAACATTTTGAGTCATGCAAAGAATGGTAAATTAAGCTCATTAATTGAACAGGGTGAATCACAATTTAAGTCAAGTTGGAATCAATAAAATAATATTAAGAGGCTGTGACGTAAGTCCAGCTTCTTTTTTTATGGTTGCAATAATTGATTGGATTTCAAAAAATGGATATATTGTAAGTTTTAAATCTTCTTAATCTTTGCTTTGCAATTCTATTACAGTGTAATTTTTCTGTGTTTTGTTGTACTTTCTTTTAGTTAACTTGAAGTGATTTTTGCATATAAATAAAATCCACGATAAAATATTAACAAGAAATAACTAGAAGGTATTATTAATGAAAAAAACAGATTTGTTAGCATATCTAGATGAAAAAATGCAAAAGTTAGATTTTGATGGAAATTTATCATTAAATTGGGATAAAAAACAACATACTTTTACAATCGGAATGGAATTTTTTGTTGAAAATCATAGTATACGGGAAATTATAGATGCTGAAAATGTAAAGTCACTTGAACCAGTAATTAATTTTTACGATGAAATTTTACTTTATGATCAAACGGCTAATTTAAAAGCTGAATCAGAAAATTATCTTGTCTGTTTGCCTTTTGATGGAAAAAAAGGTTGGACACAGGGAAAAGCAGATGCGTTTTTAGCAGTTTTACAGAAAACACTTGACGATGGTGAATCTGATTTGCTTGATTTTGTAAATGATGAAAATCAAGAAGTATTCGAATTAAAGTGGGATTCAAATGAATTTCAGCAAAAACAAAGTGATTTTAGTTCAGAAACAGATAGATTGAAATATCCTAAATTTTAATTAAGGAGATAAAATATGGAATGGACAGAATTAGTTGTAGAGACAACAAATGAAGCGATTGAAGCAGTAACAAATATTTTAATGGAAAATAAAGCAGGGGGAGTCCAAATTGATGATCAAAATGGGGTTGAAGATGTAAGAATAATTACATACTTTCCAGAAAACATCAATATTATTGAAAAAGTTCCTGAACTTGAAAGCAGAATTAAAGGATTAACACAATTTGGATTAAATCCAGGAAAAGCTAAAGTATCGCTCAAAGATGTAAATGATAATTTATGGCGAGATGTTTGGAAAAAATATTATCATCCGGTAAGAGTTACTCGTTTTTTGACCGTTGTTCCAAGTTGGGAAGAGTATCATGCCGAACCTAGTGAAATGGTAATTAAGCTTGATCCAGGCAGGGCATTTGGAACAGGAAAACATCCAACTACGAGTTTAGCATTACTCGCTTTAGAAAAAGTAATTCGTGGCAAAGAAACCATGATTGATGTTGGAACTGGATCTGGAGTTTTAAGTATTGCTGCAAAATACCTTGGAGCAGGAGAAGTCGAAGCATACGACATTGATGAAGAAGCAATTAAAGCAACTCGAGAAAATATTGCACTTAATCCAATTGCTAAAGATGTAAAAATAGGCATTAATAGTTTGCTTGATGGTATTGATAAAAAAGTAGATGTAATTGTTGCAAATATTTTGGCTGAAATTATTGTTCCATTGATTCCTCAAGCATTTAATGATTTAAATGACGGAGGAAAGTTTATTACTTCAGGAATAATTAATGACAAAAAGGAATTAATAGTAAATGAATTAGTAAAGCATAATTTTATAATTGATGAAGTATTAAATGAAAAAGATTGGTATTCAATTATTGCTCATAAACCTAATCAAGGAGAAAAATAATGCAACGATTTATTACAGTAGATAATTTAGACTTAGAAATAAATAAAAAGTTACTTTTACCGGATGATCTTTTTCATCATGCTGTTCATGTATTACGGATGAAAATCGGCAATCAATTTGAATTAGTTGATGCTACAGAACAAGCATATGTTTGTGAGATTGAAACATTAACGAAAAAAGAAGGAACGATCAAGGTAGTTTCAACAATTGATAAAAATCCAGAATTACCAATTAATGTATCAATTGTGTGCGGTGTTTCAAAGGGCGACAAAGCAGAAGAAATCGTCAAAAAAGGAACTCAATTAGGTGCTGCAAGTTTTTATTTTATTAATAGTAAGTATTCTGTTGCCCGTTGGAAAAATCAAAAACAAAATAAGAAAATTAATAGATTGCAAACAATTGCAAAAAACGCTGCTGAGCAATCACACCGACTTAAAATTCCGCGAGTATTTTGGCTAAATGATTTTTCTGAACTAATTGACAAAAGTGAAAATTATGATTTGAAATTAATTGCATATGAAGAGTCAGCAAAACAAGGTGAAAAAAGTGCTCTTGCACAAATGATTAACCAACTACGACAAAATCATGAATTAAGTTTAATTGCATTTTTTGGTCCAGAAGGTGGCATTGCGAAAGATGAAGTTGAACAATTGACGAAAAATCAATTTAAATGCGCTGCACTTGGTCCAAGAATTTTACGAGCGGAAACAGCTCCATTATACTTACTATCTGCACTTTCATTTGGCATAGAATTAGAGTAAGATATAATCAAAGATTAATTTAATGAGGAATTTTTATGACAGAATCAAATAATAAATTTAATATTAAGAAAATTCTTTGGTATTTGGTTTTTGCAGCTATTTTTGCATTTATAATTCCAATTATTTTTCAAATATTAAATGCAAGTGATGTAACTAAAATCGAATTTATTATCTTTGGGTTCGATATGATTTTTTCCGTACTGATCGGGTTATATGCAGGATCACATCATGATTCATGGATACCATTATTATTTTTCCCAGTGATGTTTTTTGTTACAGCAAAATCATTTTTCCTAGGCCCATTACGATTTGTTGCTGTTATCTATCTTGCTGCAAGTCTTTTGGCTTATGGTGCAAAAAAATAATTAAAGTGAAATGGGAAAATTAATTAACATAGAGGCTGTGACTTCAAGTCATAGCTTCTATTTCTATAATGAAAATGTTTGAGGTGAAATTATGGCCAAAGAAGTAATTTGGAGTGCAGACGATGTAATAAATATGTGTCGTCAATATATGAATGATAAGCATGTAGCATTGGTTCAAAAAGCATGTAATTTTGCAACGTATGTGCATGCCGAACAATTTAGACAATCAGGAGAACCTTATATTATTCATCCAATTCAAGTTGCTGGTATTTTAGCAAACTTAAAAATGGATCCAGAAACTGTTGCTGCTGGATTTTTGCATGATGTAGTTGAAGATACAAAAGTTACACTTGGTGATATTGGCGAGTTATTTGGAAAAGATGTTGAAGTAATTGTTGATGGAGTAACCAAATTAGGCAAAATTCGTTATAAATCTCATCAAGAACAATTAGCGGAAAATCACCGTAAATTACTATTGGCAATGGCAAAGGATTTAAGAGTAATTATTGTTAAATTAGCGGACCGATTGCATAATATGCGGACATTAAATCACTTGCGTCCAGATAAACAACGTCGGATTGCTAATGAAACTCTTGAAATTTATGCACCTCTAGCAGATCGATTGGGAATTAGTACAATCAAATGGGAACTTGAGGATATTTCGTTAAGATACTTAAATCCGCAACAATACTATCGAATTGTTCATTTAATGGATTCAAAACGTACAGAACGAATTAAATATATTAATGAAGCGATTGAAGAAATTAAGGATGCAATTAAAGATTTAAATATAGAATGTGAAATATACGGAAGACCAAAACATATTTATTCAATTTATCGCAAAATGCGTGATCAACATAAACAATTTAATCAAATTTATGATTTGCTGGCTGTACGTGTTGTTGTAAAAACAATTAAAGATTGCTATGCAGTATTAGGAGCAATTCATACAAAATGGAAACCGATGCCAGGCAGATTTAAAGACTACATTGCAATGCCTAAGGCAAACATGTATCAGTCATTGCATACAACTGTAATTGGTCCATTAGGCAAACCTTTTGAGGTTCAGATTAGAACAGAAGAAATGCATAGAGTTGCTGAATACGGAATTGCAGCACATTGGGCATATAAAGAAGGACAAAAGACACCTGTTAAAGAAACGGTAACGGGAGATCGATTAAATCTATTTAAAGAAATTATTGAATTGCAAGATGATGCAGCAAACGCCAAGGATTTTATGGAAAGCGTTAAAGGTGATTTGTTTAGCGATCGGGTATATGCATTTACTCCCAAAGGTGATGTTACAGAATTACCTAAAGGTGCAGGACCGCTTGATATGGCATATGCAATCCATACTGAAATTGGTAATCATACAACTGGAGCAAAAGTAAATGGAAAAATTGTTCCGCTCGATTATCAAATAAAAAATGGTGATATTGTAGATATTTTGACTTCGGCTAATTCAGTTGGTCCAAGTAATGATTGGTTAAAATTAGTGCATACAAATCGAGCACGAAATAAAATTAGAAAATTTTTCAAAAAGCGTGATCGAATTGAGAATTTAGATAAAGGAAAAGAAATTTTAGACAATGCCTTATTAGAAGCTGGTTTTGATCCTCATGAAGTATTAATTGAAAAAAATATTAATCGAGTTTTGAATAAAAAACAACTTACAACGATTGATGATTTATATGTAGCATTGGGTTTTGGCACATTACAACCATTAGGAATAGTTAATTTATTAACGAAAGATATTCGTGAGAAAGCAAAAGCTCAAGAACAGCAAAAACAAGAGCAAGAAGTTTTACAACAACATAAGAATATCGAAAATAGTGAAGATAAAGTTTCAACTGATAATAAGCAAGATAATGTTCTAATTGCTGGAATCAATAATATGATGGTTCATTTAAGTAAATGTTGTAATCCAATTCCAGGTGATCAAATAATTGGTTATATTACAAAAGGTAGAGGGGTTTCAATTCATCGAACTGATTGTCCAAATGTAAGTGATGACCATGATAAGAGATTGATTGATGTTTCATGGAATTTACTTCCTAATGAACATCGCATATATGATGCAGAACTAAAAATTCAAGGATATAATCGAAGCGGATTACTCAGCGATATTTTACAAGTTGTTAATAATGCAACTAAATCATTAAAATCAGTAAATGGAAACGTTGATCATAATCAAATGATGACAGTTTCAATTACAATTGGCATTCATAATCAAAATCATTTGCAACGGATAATCGATAATATTAAAAAAGTTCCGGATGTATATCTTGTTGAACGACCAATTCATTAAAAGAAAGGAAAAAGAAAATGCGAGTAGTGTTACAACGAGTAAAACATGCAAAAGTAAGTGTAGATAATCGGGTTATTGGAAAAATTAATCACGGATATTTATTATTAGTTGGTTTTACTCATGAAGATGGTAATAAGGAAATTGATTACTTAGCTCGTAAAATTGCAAATGCTAGGCTTTTTAACGATGAAAATGGTAAAATAAATTTGTCAGTAAAAGATGTCGACGGGCAAATTTTATCTGTTTCTCAATTTACATTATTTGCTGAAACCAAGAAGGGTAATCGGCCTAGTTTTACGAAAGCTCAAACTCCAGCAATTGCGAAAGAAAATTATAATAAATTTAATCAAAAGTTACAAGAGTATGGCTTAACTGTCGAAACTGGTGAATTTGGAGCAGATATGCAAGTTGAATTAATTAATGATGGTCCAATTACTATCATTTATGACACGAATCAAAAATAGAAAGAGTGAATGATGTGTATCGTGAATTTTTTTGGGATTTTGATGGGACATTGTTTGACACATATCCTGGGATGGTAAAAGCTTTTGTACAAGTTTTCGCCGATAAGGGTTTTGATTTAGATGAAGAAGAAGTTTATAAAAGAATGCGTCAAACTTCATTAGGAAAAACATTTAAATTTTATTGTGAACAAACAGATCTAGAAGATCCTCAAAAAATGAGATTATTATATAACCCAATTGAAGAAAAATTGGAGTCACAGATGCATCCTTTTGTTAGTGTGAAAGAAGTTTTACAAAAAGTTGTTGATGATGGCGGTCACAATTATTTAATGACTCATCGAAATCAAAGTTCATTATCAATGTTGGCGGAATTTGATTTAAAGAAGTATTTTACAGACTCAGTTACTGCAGAGAAAAAATTTCCACGCAAACCGGATCCTGCATCTTTAAATTCGTTAGTTGATAAATATCATTTAAATCCACAAGAATGTGTGATGGTAGGAGATAGAGTTTTGGATATTGAAGCAGCACATAATGCAAAAATGGCTGGAATTTTGTTTGATTTAGATGACTTGATTGTAGAACCAGTTACACCAGAGCATCGTGTTCATAAAGTAAGTGAAATTTTACAATGGATTAAATAATCAAAAATGTTAGTAATGTACAAAAATAAGCATGTTTATTTTTTGAATTTAACTGTACGAATATAAAAAGAAGCTGTGACTAAGTTCAGCTTCTTTTTTCTATCCATATAATCGGTTTCCAAAACAAATAGGCATGTCTGTAAATTCAAAAACCTCCGAATCTTTGTTGTGTAATTCGGAGGTTTTTCTTCACAACATGCCTGTTTAGGATGTTTTGTCACACTTTCTTTTAATTTGGATCATTTGCAATAATTGCATTTTCATTTTTACCTGCAAAGTAAAGTTTTAATCCTTTAACAACATCAGAGGTAACTTGGTTTTGATAACCAGAATCCGAAATCATACTGAAATCTCGATCTGAGTTAATATATCCACTTTCTAAAAGGACGGCAGGTTGAGAATTATCCCTGAGAACTAAGAAATTTCCAAAATCAACGCCACGATTATCAATTCCAAGTGAAGTTAACTGACTATTTATATCTTTAGCTAAACGAAACGAACCGTTATTTTTATGGTAATAATAAGTTGTAAATCCACTTGCGGTATTATCTTGGGGTGAAGAATCAAAGTGGAAACTTATAAATGCGTTAGCATGAACTTTTTCGGCAAGTTCAGGACGTTTACTAAGACTTACGGTTTGGTTACTGTCTCTGGTCATATATACACGAGCACCAGCTTTGCGTAACTTTTCAGCTAGTTGTTTGGCATATCTCAGAGTATATGTTTTTTCCTCTTTACCTTGAGTTGATAGCGCTCCTGAATCTTCGCCACCGTGACCAGCATCAATAACGATAGTTGCTTCGGACAATTTATTAATTTGATTGTGATAGTTGGGATTAATCATCCAAGTTCCCATCCACCCATATTTGTCTTTGTCTGTTTTTACATAAATCCAGTTATATTTATGTTTTAAAACTTTTACTCTGCTGTTTTTTGTTAATGAACATTCTTTTTTTGCATTTATTTCTGGTTTTACATATAATGCAGCATCTGAAGTTTTGATTGGTTCCTGTTGAAAATACACAAATGTGCGACAACCTAAGATTACTGTAAAAATGATTAAAATAATCCAAAAAATAGAAAAATCATTGTCATTATTATTTTCCTGCATAGTATGTCTCCAACAATTAATACTTACTTTTATATTAGCAAAAATAATTATATAAATGCAACCGGATATAAATATGAAGGAAATCTTAAATGATTTTTTATATATGACTTGACGAACTACGATAATCTTTGTAAACTTTAGCTAGTTAAATAAAGCCGGTGAGAAAGACTAGTAGTCTAATTATTTTTTCAGAGAGCAAGCGTTTGGTGTGAGTCTTGTATGTGTGATTAGATGAAGACACTTTTGAGGTGTACTGTAGTACCGTGTAATGAGCGTTATTTCAAAAGAAAAATAAAAGGTGGTACCGTGCACTTTAATGCACCCTTGATTGAAAAATCAAGGGTGTTTTTTATTTAACCAATTAAAGTGGAAGGAATGAAAGTATTGAAATATCAAAAACCTAAAGGAACTGCAGATATTTTAGCTGACGAATCAGCTAAGTGGCAATACGTTGAAGCAAAAGCACGCGATTTGTTTAAAAAGTATCGTTATCATGAAATGAGAACTCCGATTTTTGAAAATTTTGAAGTTTTTTCTCGGACTTCAGGAGAAACTTCAGATATTGTTACAAAAGAAATGTACGATTTTCATGATAAAGGTGATCGGCATATCACATTACGGCCTGAAGGAACGGCTGGAATTGTCCGTTCATTTGTTGAAAATAAGTTATATGGTCCTGAATATCAAAAGCCATACAAGGTATATTACATGGGACCAATGTTCAGATATGAACGACCTCAATCAGGACGATTGCGTGAATTTCATCAAATTGGTGTAGAAGCTTTTGGAGTTGATAATCCAACTTTAGATGTTGAAGTAATTGCAATGGCAATTGATTTACTTAAGAGCGTTGGAATTAATAGTTTGAAGTTAGTAATTAACACTTTAGGCGATCTTGAAACTCGTAAAAATTATCGTCAAGCTTTAATTGATTATCTGGAACCTTTTGAGAATCAATTATCTGAAGATTCTAAGGAAAGATTACATAAAAACCCATTACGAGTATTGGATAGTAAAGATGAACAAGATCAAAAGATTGTAGAAAATGCTCCATCAATTCTTGATTTCTTGACTCCAGAATCACAAGAACATTTTGATACCGTAAAATGTTTGTTGAATGATTTAGGAATTGAATTCGAAATTGATGCGAATATGGTTCGTGGATTAGATTATTATAATCATACTATTTTTGAAATAATGAGTGATTCAAAGGCATTTGACGGAAAATGGACAACCGTATGTGCTGGTGGACGTTATAATGGTTTAGTTGAGCAACTTGGTGGGCCGGCAACACCTGGAGTAGGTTTTGGTTTAGGTGTAGAACGTCTATTATTAGTTTTAAGTTCTGAAGAAAATCAACTGCCATTAAATGACGATCTTGATGTTTATGTCGTTGGAATCGGTGAAGAAACCAATGCTAAAACATTAGAAATTGTGCAGGCATTACGTCATCAAGGATTGACTGCAGATCGTGATTATTTAAGCCGGAAACCTAAAGGGCAATTTAAGACAGCAAGTCGCTTAAATGCAAGATATACAATTACAATTGGTGAACGTGAAATTGCAGAAAACAAAGCTAATGTTAAAAATATGCAAACTGGAGAAGAAGTTTCTGTTGATTTAAATAAAATTGAAGATAACTTTGATCAGGTAATTGAATAGATTTGGAGGATTAATTGTGAGAAGAACTACATATGCAGGCTTAGTTGATGAAAATTATCTAGGCCAAGAAGTTGTATTAAAAGGTTGGGTCCAAAAAAGAAGGAATTTAGGAAACTTAATTTTTATTGATTTACGTGACCGTGAAGGCATTGTTCAACTTGTATTCAGTCAAGAATTTGGTCCTGATGCATTAAAGATTGCAGATTCATTAAGAAGTGAATATGTAATCGAGGTTGTTGGAAAAGTGGTAGCGCGTGATGAAAATGCAATCAATCCAAATATGAAAACTGGTAAAGTAGAAGTGGAAGTAAGCGATGTTCACATTTTAAATAAAGCTAAATTAACTCCATTTGAAATCACAGATAACACAAATGCTACTGATGAAATGCGTTTAAAATATCGTTATCTTGATTTACGTCGTCCAGAAATGCAAAAAGCTTTGATGATTCGCAATCGGATTACACAAACAGTGCATAGTTATTTGGACGAAAATCATTTTGTAAATATTGAAACTCCATATTTGACGCGTTCAACTCCAGAAGGTGCACGTGACTATTTAGTACCATCACGGGTATATCCAGGACATTTTTATGCTCTTCCTCAATCACCACAATTATTTAAACAATTATTGATGGGTGCAGGATTTGATCGGTATTATCAAATTGCACGCTGCTTCCGTGATGAAGATCTTCGTGGAGATCGTCAACCAGAATTTACACAAATCGATATCGAAACTTCATTTATGGATCAAGACGAAATTATTGAGATGACTGAAGGTTTATTAAAAGCTGTAATGAAGGAAACTTTGGGAATCGAAATTAAAACTCCAATTCAAAGAATTTCTTGGGATGAAGCAATGGATCGTTACGGTTCAGATAAACCTGATATTCGTTTTGGGATGGAATTGAAGGATATGGCTGCTGCAGTTCGTGGTGCTGGTTTTAAGGTGTTTGATTCAACACTTGAAAATGACGGTCAAGTAAAAGCTATTGCTGTGCCAAATGGAGCTGAGGCTTATTCAAGAAAGAAAATTGAAGCAAAACAAGAATATATCAAGCGCTTTGGTGCTAAAGGATTAGCTTGGATGAAAGTTACAGAAGATGATTTACAAGGTCCAATCGCAAAATTCTTTAAGGATCGGCGTGATCAAATTCTTGAGGCCGCTGATGCTAAACCGGGTGATTTATTATTGTTCGTTGCTTCAACTCGCAAAGTAGTTGCTGACTCTTTAGGATATTTACGCAAGGAAATTGCCAAAGAACAAAATATGATTGATGAAAATGAATTTGCATTTACTTGGGTTGTAGATTGGCCATTATTTGAATATAGTGAAGAATTCCAACAATATATTGCTGCTCATCACCCATTTACAATGCCTAATGAGGAAGATTTACAATTACTTAAGACTGATCCGCACAAATGTCATGCTCAAAGTTATGATATTGTATTAAACGGTTATGAATTAGGTGGAGGTTCAATCCGTATTCATCAACGTGAAGTTCAAGAAGACATGTTTAAGGCTTTAGGATTTACTAAAGAACGTGCAGAAGAACAATTTGGTTGGTTCATGGATGCATTAGATTATGGTTTCCCACCACATGGAGGCTTAGCACTTGGTTTGGATCGTTTTGCAATGTTGCTTGCTAAAAAGGATAACATTCGTGAAGTGATTGCCTTTCCAAAGAATTCAAAGGCAACTGAACCACTAACACATGCACCAAGTGAAGTTGCAGATCAACAACTTGAAGACTTGCATATCGAAGTTACAGATCAAAAAGATGAGTAATTGTACTTCTTGCCAATTAAACTAGTGAAGAATTTTTAGAAGCATTGACTGTATTATACAGTTGATGCTTTTTTTGGTTTAAAAGTATTATAGAATTTGCATGGATGTGATGAAAGTGAAATATATATAAATTATATTATAGAGATAAATAAACATTTTAGAATATAGAGTGGAAAATATCGATGTGGGGCTATTAAAAATATAATCAAATATTATGAAAATTAGTTATAGATTAGCTTTATGAATATTGAATTAATTGATAAAATGTGATGTGGTAGTATAATGGAATAAAAATTAAACGAAATAAAAATGAAAAGTGGTATTTAACAATGAATGAACTTCAGAAAATGTGGAAAAAACATATCTATCTTTCAAGGGCATCTGCGGCATTTATTTATGGCTTACTTGTTTCAGTTGCAATGAATTTTTTCTGGGATCCAGGACATATTTATTCTTCTGGAATCACAGGATTAGCTCAATTACTTAATTCATTGTTAAAACATACTGCAGTTCCGCTCTCAACGGCATCATTAATTTTTTTGTTAAATCTTCCATTAATTGTATTAGCATGGAAGCAAATTGGACATCGATTTACTATTTTTACAATTATTGCAGTTGTTTGCTCAAGTACAATGATTAAATTGTTACATCCAACTGTGTTAACTAAAGATCCTATGATTTGTGCTATTTTTGGTGCCATTTTAAACGGATACGGTACTGGTTATGCACTCAAAAGCGGAATTTCAACAGGTGGATTAGATATTATTAGTTTAACAGTACGTAAATTAACCGGTAAATCAGTTGGGACAGTAAACATGATTTTTAATGCGTTTATTATTTTGGCAGCCGGTTTAGTTTATGGATGGCCTTACGCATTTTATTCAGCAATTGGGTTATTTATTAATGCACAAGTGATGGATGCAATTTATACACGACAGCAAAAAATGTTAGTAATGATAGTTACAACTAAACCTAATAGTGTAGTTGATTGTATTCAAACTCATATGAGACGTGGAATTACAATCGTTCACGGTGCTGAAGGAGCATATCGACATGATGCAAAATCAATTTTGTTTACAGTGATTTCAAGATATGAAATTCCAGAGTTGCACGAAGCATTGAGTGAATCAGATCCAAAGGCGTTTGTAAGTATTACTGAAAATGTGCATACAATTGGACATTTTTATGAACCGGAACCATAGAGGAAGAGTATGAAGAAAATTATTTATATTTGGTTAGTGAAGTTTTTTTCGAAAATCTATCAAACGAAAAGTCCAGATAAAATTGTTTATGTAATGAGTTTTAGTGGAAATTATCAGTTCATTCATAAATTAGCAAGGACAACCCAAAAATATAACACGGAATTAGTTGTTCTTTATTTAAAAAACTGTGAACCTGAAGCTTTGCGTTTAAAACAAGAAGGAATTGAAATTCATCGATTTAGCAATAATTTGAAATTTTTAGTTGATATTTTACCAATTATAATGAAAGCAAGATTACTAATTTGTGATAATTATTTTGCTTTTTTAAGTGGAATAAAGTTTAATCATCAACTGACACATATTGTTCAAATTTGGCATGCTAATGGTGCAATAAAGTCATTTGGATGGGATGAACCTAAAACGTTTTTACGTTCCAAAAGTGATCAAAAACGATTTCAAAAAGTTTATAACCAATTTGATGAATTTATTGTTGGTTCACGAAAGATGGGTGAGGTATTTGAAAAAAGTTATCATGTTTCTGCCTCGAAAATTTCAGTTATTGGTTATCCACGTACGGATGAACTTTTTAATTATCAGGAACAGCAACA
>DXFP01000003.1 GCA_019114385.1 Candidatus Ligilactobacillus excrementigallinarum
TATCTTCGTCCAAAGTTTTTGTTGCCTATCTTCATTCCAATTAAATTGTCTCTTTAATAAATTTAATCCTCGATTATTGGGATAATAATTTTGAGTCTCACAAATTGGCTGATTCTTTGTATCAGTAAAAATGACTTTAGTATTATTTTTTGCCAATTCACTAATTAATGCACTACTTATTACTGCTTGAGTTGTTGAGATTAGTAATAAATCAATATCTTCAATTGGAATCTGATTTATTCCATCTCCCGTTTGAACACGCATCATATGTGCCGAATATGACAATTTAGCATGCTGTGTAATAATGACTGAACGCCATCCCATAATATAAAACTCCTCCTTGACAATCCTTTATTCAATCTAATATAATGAATCTGTCGGGTAGCTCCCGAATTTATTTAAACTTATTGATTTAACATCCTGAGTTGAAATCAAACAAGGCTTTTCGCCAAGTTTAAATTTCTGAGTTGTCCTATGACAACCAAAAACCGTCCCATTTCTGGGGCGGTTTTATTTTATCCTTTTTATAAATCAGAAACTTTTACATGTCGTTCTATCAATCCTGTTGGTGATTGATAGATAAGTTCTGCATTTGGAGAAAGTTTAATTCCAGTAGACAATTGTAATTTCCCAAATGGTGTTGAAATTTTTAATTTCTTTAAATCACTCATTGTTGCATTCGCATGTAATCCATCTAATATCGCATTAATAATGGTTTCTTTTTCTTGAATTTCAAAACTTTTATATAATTCATAACCGTCATTTAATCGTTTTCTAAATTTATTTATGTCGTATAATGCAAAATAACGATTTACTTTATCTAAAATTTCTAAGTAGACTTGGTCTAAATCTTCTGAACTATTTTTATTTTTGCCAATCAAATCAATTATCTTAATTGATTCTTTTGAAAGCGTGAGTTGACTCGCATTATATTTATATGTTGAACTTCCTAAGGTGAATTTTTGATCAACATCAACAATTAATTGTCCAAAAGGAACTTTTCCAAGTACAATCTCAAAATCTTTTATTGTTTCTGTTATTGCCCCTGTTTTTCGATCTTTTTTCTTTTGAATAAATTGCGGTTCCAATTCCTGTTTCAATACTTCATTATATCTGCCATCTTTTTCAGCCTGTTGAAGTCGTTCCAATGATCTCATTGGAATTCCAACCACTTGATATTTGTCTTTTTGCTTGACAATTGCTAGATACGCATCATTATTCGATGTATATCCACCATAAATATTAACCGGTTTATTCTTCTTAATCATAATTAATTTTTTAGAAGATGCCTTTGAAGCTGGAAAAATCGTTTGTTTAAACATATTATTTTCATTTGTATAAACTTCTTTTGCCACCGGTACAACTTTAGATTCATATGCTCGATTCATATTTTTTATTAAATCATTTTTATCAAGCACAAATTCTCCATCATATTTAATGACATCTTTAGTTTTTAAATCATTTAGGAAATTAAATCGCTTAAGATTTTTCAATCCAGATTTATCCATCTTTTTAAAATCATTATAAACGAAGTAATTTCTCAATTTTGGATATCGCTTATACAAATACAATCCAATCACATTTACAATGTAGGCATCAAAGCCGTGATGGAAATCATTTAGATTACGCAATTTAATGTAATTAAACATCTCACGGAATTCATGCGTCATTGCTGCCCGCACTTCGATAATTTTTGTGCCTGAATCTTGATATTTTTCAGTTAAAATTGTTGAAACTAACTTAACAACTTGTGAAGTTTCGACTAATTGCCGCTTCACAAAGCCTTCCTTGGCATATTTGCTAATTTCATCAGGTTTCGTACACAAATTTTTCAATTTCTTGTTTGAAATTAATTTTTTATCTTTTAATTTACCCCAGAATTGACGAATTGTCTTTGCACCCAAAACTGATTCCGGCATCACATTATTTCCATACAGTTCAAGTGGTACATTATCTGACTTATCATTATTAACTGCACGTGAAACTAATACTTTGTTATCTAGTGAATCATCTTTAATAAAAGATTGTGGCATAATATGATCAATATCATAATTACTCAAATTATCTATATTTAATTTTTTACCAGTATACGCATCTCTACCTAACTGAGTGAAATATAGATACAATCGATCTGAGAAATCACGATTATTCTTTTTACTGTTTAATTCATTTTTTAAGGTCTCATCAGTTATCTCAGAGGCAAATTTCTTATATGTATCTTGAATTTGACGCATCCGCGATTTTGTTCGTTCAGATTTTTGTTCACTACGTGTAAATTCAATAGAAATTGCTTTTGGTGCATGTCCCATCACGTTTTGAATATCATCAATTACTTTGACAACTTTCCGAATTGCTTTTTTATTTTGTGGAGATGTATATGCATCCGCAAGAATACTTTCTATATCTGAATTTGTTACAAATTGTTTATTATAATCAGCAATTTGCTTTGCAATTTTATCTGAAGAAACAATCTGCATTAGATTATCATTTGTGTTCCAAAGGCGATCGATAATCCGTTGGCCATTTTCATCAACAATTTCCGTCAATAGTTTACGTGATAATCTTCCCCAGCCTTTAAGACGTAAACCCTTCAATTGAGTTATTTCAGATGTTGATAACCATGAAATTTCCTTCAATTTCTCCATAAAAATTCCATTATCTTCAAATACTGTTGCCCATTCGATAATTTTTTCCAAATCATCCAAATAATCTGGATTATCAACTTTTTCTCCAAAAATATTTTTAAACTTAATATATGTTGAAAGACTTGAGTTGAATTTTGTTTCACTTGATAAACCCGAGATTCTTGGCGTAGTCAAGTGATCACCAGTTGATTCAAGATAATGAATTAATTTATTGGCGGTGACTGTTTGATTTTTAGTAAATAAATCATTAAAAATTCGTTGCTTTAATCCAACAGTTAACTTATGTCCATTAATCCGAATAACATTTAATTCATTCAAAACCTTAAAGCGTTGATAAATCAAACTATTATCTGGTAATACATCTTCACCAAGTAAATATGTATCTTTAGTTGTCATTCGCTTGATAAAGTTTTCAGCTGATTGGTTGCGATCCACTTTTTCATCAAAATTCCATGGTGTAATTGCACCTGTGTCTTTTCTGACCATCCATGCAAATTTGCCATTACCATTCTCGTTTTGATCATTCTTTTCAATCATTGGACCAACGTAATATGGTACCCGAAAAGCAACTAATTCATCCAGTTTATATTTTGCTACACTTCGACGTTTTTCATTTGGATTTTCTTCAGCTAACCATGGATAATATTTCGCTTGGTTTTCAATAATTCGATCTAATTCTTTTTGATGTAATTGGTGTGGAATAACGCCATTTGCTGAAGTACGTTGCTTAGGCATAAAATTATCTAATTCAATTGCTGCTTGTAATTGTTTTATTTCTTCTAAATCTGCATATTTATCGAAAACTTTTTTCGCTTTTTTAGTAAATTCTTCATTGCTTAAAGCATTATCAATATAGTCATCATATGCTTGTTTCAATGTTTTGTTATCTTTTTCAGCAACTTTTTTGATTAATGCCTTATATAATTTTAACTGTTCCTTGTGATCTTCATACTTTTTAACCATTGATTCTGATAAACTTTGACCATTAGGTACAATTTCATTTAATGTAACCCAATCATGAATTTGTTTTATCAAGGTTGTCAACTCAAATTCATTTTTCTCCATTAATGGTTCTAATTCTGCAAGTTTATCGTCAATACCTTCTATACTAAATGAGAAGTTCCATTCGTTTGTACTTTCAACTTCTTTTTGTAAAATCACATCTAATTTTGTCTTATATCCAAGAATAGCTTTAGCAAAATAATCAGCAATTTGTTTATTGCCCTTATTAATTTCTTTTTTGCTTGATTTTGCTGCTAATATTGCCTTAAGCTGCTTCTGTTTATCAAGCTTACGCATACTTGTATCTAATAAAATTTGTTCAATTTCATCTGGATTTTCCGTGTTAATCGCAAATTCCTTTTCAGCTAAAATATCGTTAATTGCATTCAAAATCGATTGCAAATCAATTGATTCAGTTTCAAAAGAACTGACTGATGCACTATTTAAAAAGTGACCACGATATTTAACAATGTGGTGCATTGCAAGGTAGATTTCACGCAAGTCAAATTTACGATTTTCTGTCATCAACGCTTTTCTTAAATGATAAATCGTTGGAAATTCATCATAGAAATTTGTATCCTTCTTTTCTGGGAAAAGTAAAGAACCATGGAATTTCTTTTTTGAATCTAAAGGTGAAATATTTGAATCCTTTAGTCGTGCAAAGAAAGTTGGGTCAACTTGAACCATGTAAGGATCAAAAATTTCTTCTAAAAATTTTAATCTCCATTTTCTACGTGCTAAACGTCTGCGAGTTGTTCTAAAAATACGTCTTTCAGCTGCCGTTTTCCCCTCTTCAAACAAAGCAACTCCCATTGTTCTTTTGTGTTTCTTTTTCATTAAATGGAAATTTTCATCCATAATCGACCAGCCGATTGATGATGTTCCGATATCAAGGCCGACATAGTAATCTTTTGTCATTGTGTTCTCCTTTAATCATAGTATCCTAATTTAATAGCACATCTATAAAGCGCTTTCCATCAAAGTGTTTTAATTATATCACTTTTTAAAATTATGAACAAGACCACGGAGAATATCTTTTATTAAATTATTATCTAGTAAATAATTATTTTAAAAACATGTTTTCTATTTGGATTTTACTAAAAAAACGCAATTTTATGTTATACAAAATTGCGTTTATCAATTATATTCTTAATTTACTCCAATTAATTTTCTGATACATAATTTTAAATATAAATCCAATAACTAATCCTTTGATGATATTAAATGGAACTATTCCAAATAACACAATTTTTCTGATTGAAACAGATAATTTCATTCCAAGCACTTTAGTATAAAATGGTAACATAAAACTAATATTAATTAAAGCCATCGCAATTGTTAATGCAACCGTTGCGATGACAATCGCTAATATCCAGTTTTGTTTCTTTTGATAAATACTAAAAATTAATTCTGCGATTAAAATCGAAGCAATCGCATTTGAAACTATCCCTACAAAGTTTGGCAACGAAGGACCCATCATAATAAAATGCAAGCATTCCTTAAGCAAGATTGTCAAATAGCCTTCTTTTCTACCATAAATAAAGAAGCATAATAAAATTGGAATATCAGAAAAATCTAAAGTTAAAAATGGAACAAGTGGAATAACTGGAAATGCCAGATACATTAATACATATGAGATTGCACCTAAACATGCGACAACCGTCCACTTTTTTTGCTGATTGACATGCATAAAAAAATCCTCCTAAACAAATCAATTTAGAAGGAGATACTAAATATTACGAATAGACCTATAGTGTATTGCAATACATATAAGTTAAATCTTCGTGTATCTTCTTCCATCCAGACTATACTGTCGGTATCGGAATTTCACCGATTCAATCCTTTCGGAGTAGCGGACTTTCACCGCCGGTCGGGAATTACACCCTGCCCTGAAAATACAGAACAAAATATTAACATGTTAACGCCATTAATTATAATTAATACACTAACGAATTACAACTACTTTTTATTAACTAACTTCTCCAAGTTTCGCACTTCATTATGTGATAACGGACGATATTGTCCTGCAGTCAAACCATCTAAAGTTAAAAAACCGTATTTTTCACGTTTTAACTTTCTAACTGGATAGCCAACCTTCTCAAGCATCTTCTTTACTTGATGATAACGTCCTTCATGAATTGTTAGTGAAACAATCGCTGAGTTTTTTTGCTTATCTGAAGAAATGATACGTGCTTTTGCAGGTGCTGACTTATGCTTAGTATCTAACTGAACACCGAGTCTCAATTGTTTTAATGCATTATTTGAAGGAATCCCTTTAACCTTTGCTACATAAGTTTTTTCGATTTTATAACGCGGATGCATTAACATATTAGCTAACTTTCCGTCATTCGTAATCAAAATCAGCCCAGAAGTATCATAATCTAAACGTCCTACTGGATATAAACGAAATGGTATATCACTAAAATAATCAGTAACTACTTTTCTACCTTTATTATCTTTCGCAGCAGAAATTACACCTCTTGGTTTGTAAAATAAGAAATAAACTTTTTCTTCGGCTTGTTCAATTAATTTCCCGTTAACTTCAACTGCGTCATTTCCAGAGACTTTCGTTCCTAATTGAGTTACTACTTTTCCATTAACCTTAACTTTACCAGCCAAAATTAATTTCTCACTGGCTCTTCTTGATGCAACTCCTGCTTGAGCCATCACTTTTTGTAATCTTTCAGGCATATTATCATCCCTCCTGTCCAATTGTTTTTTCAAATAGTTCCATTAAATCATCAGTATTATTTTGAACATCTTCATCTTTACTTTCTTCTGGCAAAGGTGGTAATTGATCCAATGATTTCAAGCCAAAATGATCTAAAAATTTATCTGTAGTAGAATATAAAATTGGCCTTCCAGGGACATCAAGCCGTCCATCTTCCTTAATTAATTCAAGTGAAAGCAATTTTTGAATCATATTACTTGCTTTAACTCCACGAATCTCTTCAATATCAATTCGTGTAATTGGTTGCTTATATGCAATAATTGCCAACGTTTCAATTGCAGCTTGAGATAACGTTGTTGTAGCCGGTGCTTCAAAATAATTCTTAATTAATGGAGCAAATTTTTTCTTTGTCGCTAATTTCACAATTTCACCGGCTTGTAAAAGTTCAAAACTGCAATTCTTATCTTCTTGATATTTTTTAGCTAAGATTCCAATCTGTTCATTGATTGCAGGTTTTAATAATCCTGTCAAATGCGCAATTTCTGTAATTGAAATTCCTTCGCTTCCACTAACAAAAATTAAACTTTCTACTTTTGCTTGATTAGACAGCATTGGTTTTCCCTTTCTCTAAAATAATTGGTCCCAGTTGATTGACCTGACTAACTTGAACATCACCGCGTTTAGTTAATTCTAATAAGGCTAAAAAAGTAGTAACTAGTTCTTCAGTTTCTACATTTTCTCCAAATAAACTATCAAATTTAATTGGACCAGAATGACGTTGCATAATTGTTCTCACTCTTTTAATTTCACCTTTAATAGTGTATTTCTCAGTTTCTAATTTTCGCTGAACCGGCTTTGAAATCGTCTTTCGTGCTAATAACTTTGTGAAAGCTTGTTGTAGTAAATTACTTGATAGCTTCTCGTCAGAAAGTCGCCCCAACTTTGTTCCTTCTGGCACTTCGCCTTGTTCACGTGAGTATTTTTGCTGACGATTTTCGGCCATTTCGGTCAACTTTCCACTTGCAGTTTGAAATGTTTCATGCAAAAGCAATTGTTGCACTAATTCTTCACGCGGATCTTCATATTCGTCATCAATTTCAGTATCTTGTTCTGACTCATTAGGCAATAATATTTTACTCTTAATATTTAGGAGCATTGCTGCCATTACTAAATATTCACCTGCTACATCCAATTGCAAAGTTTGCATTTCATGCAGATAATGAATATACTGTTCGGTTAAATCGGCCATTGGAATATCATAAATATCCATTTTGTTTTGCCGAATTAAATGCAATAATAAATCCAACGGGCCTTCAAATTCTTGAAATTTAAAAGTCAGTTGGTGTTCATTTTTCTTATTTTCGTTTTGCTTCATTTCGTTGTTCCCATTTTGTAATCATTGGAGCAACTTCTAAACTTCCCATCATTTTATGATCTGGATAATTACTATCTAAAGCATCTAAAATTTGATAGCAGACATTTCGATCACGTTCAGACGGAGTTAGCGCGATTTGTCGAACCATAACAATATCCTGACTAACTTCAACTCCAACGATACCTGTAAAATCTAAATTTTCATTTTTCCAAAGATATAAAATGCGATTTTCATCTTTTTGATACCATTCAATTTCTGTTTCAAGGCGTGAAACTTCCTTTAAATCTGGGATAAATGATAATAATCCCATTGCAATTTTCTTATAATCATTCTTATATTTAACTAACATGCCGAAATAAATCTCCTATTACACTTTCCTCTTACGCTAATGAAAATTCTCTCTTTCAAAGTAATGTACCATAATTTCAGTATAAATGAAAATTGTTAAGCTAATTTTGCTGATTTAAATATAATATTCCCTTTTCTTGGTGAACTAGTCCCGCTTTCATTAAATGTCCAATTGCCCGCTTGAAAGCCCCTTTACTAATTCCAAAGTATGTTTTAATCTCTTCAGGTGAACTTTTATCAGTATATGGTAAAGTTTGAGTTGCAGAATGTTGTAAGGCTGCCAAAATCATTTGAGCATCATCACTAATGGCTTCAAATGCGCGAGGTTTTAATGACAAATTAAGTTCACCCCGTTCGTTAATTCCAATCACACGTGCATTTACAACTTCACCTAAACGCGGTTCAACTTCTCGTTCAGATGGGTGAATATAACCTAATTGATAGTTAGACGTAATTACATGAGTACCATTTAATTTCACTTGAAAAACAGTTGCAGTAACATTTTTATTTTTCATTCGTTGATCAGCCTTATCACTAATCCCTTTAATCATTGTATCAGTGGCTAATTTCCCCCAAATTCGATCATGACTATCGACTTGGAGTGCAATCATTAATCGATCACCTTTTGCAGGCCATAACTCTGGCATTGCAGGCAAATCATCCATTGAAACAACCACATCTTTATTTGGAAGACCAACATCTACAAAGACTCCTAAATTACGTTGAACTTTTACAACTGTTCCCCAAGCATACTTATCAATTCCTGATTTTGGTGGATTTTTAGTTAATTGTAATTCATGTTTTTCATTTTCATATGCCCAACCTGTAATTTTCGCACCCATTTTAGGCATTTTAAGCAACTCATTTTTAGCTAATTTAAATGTCATTCCATCCAACTGTGCAAATATATAATCAGCATTTTGGTCAGTTACAGTTGCAGTAACAGTATGAGCTAGTACATTTTCTAGCATTTAAACCATCCCTTCTAAAAACTCAGATGTAGTAATGTAACAATTACATATGTAATTCCACTTGCAATGACTGGGCCAGCAGCAATTCCTTTGAAAAATACAACTCCGACAATCGTTCCAAAAACCAGTGCCACAGTTACTTGAGGAGACACTGATAACTGGTTAACCCCCCACTTGGAAAGCATTGCGACTAAAATTCCGCAAGCAATCGCAATCCAACCTGCTGGTGATTTTACAACGTTTATCAAATCATTAAAAGTAATTTCACCAGTTGCAATCGGAATTAAAATCGAAATTGAAATAATTGTAACGCCCCAGTTAATTCCACGACTATGTACAGTTTCCATAAATTTATTTGCAAATGGGATCAGTTTTAAAAGCATCACTACGATTGTTGCAAAAATTAATGAGCTATTCTTACCAAAAATCGCAACGGCTAGTACTAAAAATAAAAAAAGCCAACTTTCCATTAAATTTTCTCCTTTCAAAACATGATTTATCTACGTACTAATTATACAGTCAGTTCTGATTATACCATATGCCAATTTAATGACATGAAAAATTACAATTCCAACAACTGTTTTCTATACATTTTTGCATTTACTGGAAACGCATTTACAAATTTAATCCTCTTTGATATTATTAAAAATAGGTAAAGCCCTTAATTTATAATTAAAAAAGGAGATATACAAATGTATATTGTGATTAACTCAACTGATGATCGTATTTGTTCTGAATGGAACTATATTACAGAAAAACAAAAGCACATTTGCTGGAAAACACCTCAAGAAATTGAATTCGATAATTCATATAAAAATGACACTACACATATGAAAAAATTTGAAACAAAAAAAGCAGCTCTTGAATTTATTCGTACTAATTGTAAAAATGATAGTTCATATTTTACAATCTCAACAAATCCAATTCAAAGAGCCATCGATAATTTTCTTGAATACCTTTCTGATCAACATACAAAAGAAAAAACAATTCATCATTTATAAAAAAATAATATGCTTATTGTAATTCGCATTAAATATTGCTATAATTTTACTGTTATGGAGAGTTGGCAGAGTGGTAATGCAGCGGACTCGAAATCCGCCGAACCGGCAATAACCGGCGCGCAGGTTCAAATCCTGTACTCTCCTTATCAATGGTTCATATGCTTTATTCAAACACCGCAAAACGTTGATTTTGCGGTGTTTTTGTTTTTTTATGAATCATATGTTTTCGTATGTTTTGAAAAAATTTGTGCACACTTTGTGCACAGTCAATTTATTTTTATATAGTGAATTATACTTCTATATAAAAATAAAAAGGCCGTATTTAAAATACGACCTTTAGGATACTATGTTGTCGGAAAACAACAAAGGTATTATAACACAGAAAATCTCCACTGCTAATGCAGTGGAAATTTTTTAGTATCTAAATCACTTAGGCTGGATGTATAATGTCGTTATGCTTAACTTTAAAGCGATAAACAAATTCATCCCACCAACGTTGAATAAAATTAGTTGCAACTGTTATTAATTTATCTGAATTATCTTGTTGATTAATGAAGTTTTCAGCTTCCTGTTTAGTTGAGAATTTTTTCATATGAGTATTATCTACTCGATAACCGTTATCTGCTTCAATTTCTTTTGGAGTTTTCCAACAAATATGTTTTTCCTTTTCTGTTATGTAATTCCATTCAGAACAAATACGATCATCTTCTGTATTTACTACAATGTACATTTTCATCACCTTTTAATAAAAAATTAATATCTTAACCCTTATTTAAAGTCTATCAGAAAATATTAAAAAAGTAAAACATATCAAAAAAGCTCTCACCACTAATGTAGTAAGAGCTAATCAATCATTAATTTGACACTAATATTCTAACGTTTCACCGACGAAAATCAAGTTAGCGTTGTTAATATTATTTTTCGCAACTAAGTTAGAAACAGTAGTTCCAAGTCGTGAAGCAATGCCACTTAATGTGTCTCCACTTTTAACAGTATATACATGAGTTGTTCCACTAACTTTTAATCTTTGACCAACATAAATGTAATTCCAATTTGAGATTCCATTCATATTTGCAAGTTGTGCAGTCGTCACTCCATATCGACTAGCAATACCACTCAACGTATCTCCAGAACGAACAACATAAACATTTGCATTGTTTACTTGATCTTCCCGTTTGGTTTGACTAGCGGTCTGTAAAATTTCAACATTAGATTTATTTATCCAACTGTTAATACCACTAAGCAATACTTTGTTTCCAGAAACTTGTTGAACTGTATATGCCTTTCCTTTTACCCAACTTGGAATGCTTTCGCCAGTAGCCCATTCTGTAGCGCTAAAGTTAACTTTTACTGTATAACCTGCTGAAATATCACGTTTTGGTGTGTTGTCAGCTTTCTTACCTTCTTGAATAACTGGCGTACTATTGTCAGGCTTGTTGGGATTACCTTTGGCATACCCGTTCTTAGTAATTCCTAATAAATCAATGTTGTAATCAATGGGTTTACTGTTTACTCCGCGTCCATGATCTGAATACTGCCAGATAGCAACGTTATTCATCGATGGGAAATATTCCATAGGTGCGGGATATGTTCCATTTGTATATGGATAACCAGCTACCCAAACTTTATTAGGATAAGCATTACCAATTTGATTAACATTAAAGTGAGCGTTAGCGTAACCTTTATATGAATAGAACATTGGTGTATATCCTGCTTTTCGAATAACATCCATTGCAGAAATAACAGCGTTAGTGTTACCTTGGACATTATTTCCATATCCAGATTCACAATCTAAAGCAATAATAGAGCCTTTAGGACAAGCGTTTTTAATTTGTGGCAAAAAATGGTAAACAGCTTGCTGTGCTAAATAGCTATTATTTCCAGTTTGTAACCAAATATAAGTATGAGCTCGTTTACCCTGTGCAATCGTAGTAGCAACTTGGCTATCATATGTTGGTTGACCGTATGTTGAACCATCCTCATACATACCACCAACTTGACAAATTGCGAACTTATCATCCGGTGAAACGAATTGTGCGTTATATCCTTGATATTTAGATAAATCAACTCCATATTCTCTTGCGGTAGCCGCTTCAATTTTAGGTTGTTCAATTTGGCTAGTAATTCCTGTGCCAACAACTAAGCCTGCTAACATTGCTGTACCTACAATTAATTTACTTTTCTTCATTAGCAACACTTCCCTTCAGTTCAGGTTTAATGTTTCCATCTTTATCAGTCGTCTCAGAGAGTGAGTAAATCTTTTTCTGATAAACCGATTCAATATCATTTTTTAGTTCACAATACGCCCTTTCGATACAATCAGATAAAAGCGATACATCTTGCTGATTAAAGCCTACATTCTCCAACATATCTTGTAATTTATTGATTGCGTATTGCTTCTTGTTCAACAACTTATCATTTAATCCTGCCTTTTCTGCAAGTACAACTGCGTCTTTTGCAAATTGTTCTAATGCGGTAAGTAAACTTTTAGTTGGAATATACTTTTTCACTAGCCGAGCGCAATACGCACAGATTATCGGAATTAACACACCAGCCACAGCTACAATACATTGAGTTAGTGTATCCATATTCATTTTTTGTCTTCTTCCTCCTTTTCTAAGATTTTCAAGCGTGCTTCATGATCGTTAATGCTTTCTTCGTTTTTCTCTGCTTTATTTTGAATATCCTGAATTGATTGTTGATGAGATAACAATTGATATTTCAATCCAGTGATTACATCTGTCAATTTATCAATACTCTCATGTATCGGTTTTGAGTTTTTAGCAAAGTTAGAATTAACTGTATGAACTAACCATCCGATGAAGACGCCAAATACAGTTGAAAAAACTGCAACAATACTTGCTAATTCATCCCAACCAAATCCAAAAATTTGATGTGGCATATATATATCACCTCCAGTTCTTTAACACTAATAAAAAAGCACCCACAGAAGCGTGGATGCATGATATAATATATACAGAGAGTTTAACTGGACTTGCAATGTTGCAGGTCTATTTTTTTATGTTATAATTTAATCAGAGAAAAGATATAGTGCATGTGCACAAAAAAAGACTTGCCACCCAAATAGCAAGTCTCTTTTTTATCCATTTTTTTGATTTGATTGTTGTTGGATAAATTAGTATATTACTTAAACCATTTGTCAATGATTTTCTCAAGCAAATATACTACAACAGGAGCAACAATTAGAGAAAAGATATAGTACAACGTGCACACCTCCTTTCACAAGAAGGATATTTCTATTTTACTCCAATTTTAATTTGAATTGAACCCAATCTGTGCCATTCCATTGTTTAATAGCCGTAATATTATTGCTACTATCACAAACAAACCAAATATCTCCTTATCAATGGTTCATATGCTTTATTCAAACACCGCAAAACGTTGATTTTACGGTGTTTTTGTTTTTTATAAATCATATGTTTTGAAATTTTTTGAGAACAAATTGAGAACAGATAATATATTTTTACAATAAAAAATTCCCATCTTTTAATATAATAGGAGTTATGTTTTTAATATTATAATTAACTTCAAAATTCTATATCTAAGTTTCTAATTTTAATAAAAATGGCCTACTCGCTTATACGTAACTTCAATTAGCAGGAATAATTTAATATTATTGGACAACCCAAAACAACCCAATCCGTGTAAACTGAGATGTTTTCTGTAACAAACTTACATAGGGCACTTTTGTTACTCTCTTAAGACTTTATTATAATAAAAAAACTTCGCTCCATATCCAGAGCGAAGATTAGTTGATATTCTTTCACTCACCTACTAGAATGAAAGCTCCTTCATCAACCATTTTTAGTGTAGTTCTATTGGCTATAAAATGCAAATATTTAACATGAAAAAGAGACTGTCTAAATTGATCAATCTTATTAACCATTTTTCATATTCCATGCCATAATAACTAATGCCATTTGTCGATATACATTCGGCAATTCTCTTACGATAAATCGTATGAACCTTCAACGTCTCAAAAACAGACTCAACATCAAATTTTTTGATAATAAAGCATTCTTCCTTCAAGAATTGGAAATTTATTTTTAACTTTGCTTTTAAAATATTCTCGTTTAGAACTAATATAGATTTTTTAACGTTACTCTTAGATGTGATGTGAACAAGTCAGAAATTACACATTGTGTTGCCGAAAAATTAAAATTAAATCAGTTCAGATTAAAGTCTGATTTTATTTCTTGAAATGATTAACAATCATGTCACTTATCTTATATCCTAACCAACGCAATGGATATAGCAATTCCAAGCGCTAACTTAAGTAACTGTATTGCAACCACACCGAATATAGATATCAACACAGCATACAGAATTACATATAATACACCGAATAATAAGACTGCTCCTAAAAGATATAACATACTCATCACTTCAACTCTTTTCGCCGGTTCTCAATCAACGTAGAGAGTTCATCTAAGTCATTTTCATCAGCCATATTGCGAATGAAACTCTTAGCGTATGATCGATATTGATATTTACGTTGTTTATCTTTATTTTTGTTTTTCCATTTTGCGTTTGCTTTTAATTGAGATTTACTTGTTGCCATTATTATTACGTCCTTTAAGTGTTTGAATTAAATTAGAAACTGAAATTATTAAAGCAACAATTGAAATTATTAAAGCCATAACTGATAACATTGCAATCATTCCTTTCACTGTGTTAGCATTATGGTATACGAAACAGGAGACAACGCCTCCCATTTCGTTTGTTCTTATTTATGCTTATTAATGAGAACTGAAACTATTGAGATGATTGAACTTACTAGCGAGATGATGGAAGCTAGTAAGTTCATTTTTGTATCATTCACATTTCATCCCTCCTTACATATATTATAATATACCTTATAAGATATAAAGCCAATACTTTTTCATAAAAAAAGAATTAGCTTTTACACTAATTCTTTTTTGTAAATATGCAAATCAGGACAACATTTTTGCATTTCTAATCTGTCCGCAAATTCATTGAACGCTTCATCTTTCAATTGAAAATATCTCGCCTCAGAATAGCCCATATTTTGCGCTATTTGCCAATCTGATAGTCCTTTAATTATAATTTAAAGATATCAAAACCGCCATGAGTAATTATTTAACGCTCGTGAGACGCCATTTAACATATCCTTAGCAGTAATGTATCTAATCTTTTTTTCTTCGTTATGATTTTCTCCACTATCATGATTAACCGGCATATCTAAAATAATAAGTGATTTCGAACTTGCTAGACTTTCATTAACCATTCTCAACAATCGAGGTAGTTTTGTATCCAAGTAACCACATACATTAACTACAGTCTTCTTATAATCAATATTTGAAAATAAATTCACAATGTATCATCTCCATTTGATATAATAATATTGTCGATATTATTATAGTGACGCCGATTGTGGCGTTTTTATTATAATCCTTTTTCGTTCAAAATGACTACATTTACGTACTTTTGCTACCTTCTAAGATTTTATTATAAATAAAAAAACTTCGCTCCGTATCCAGAGCGAAGATTAGTTGACATTCTTTCACTCACCTACTAGAATGAAAGCTCCTTCATCAATCATTTTTAGTGTAGTTCTATTGGTTATAGAATGCAAATATTTAACATAAAAAAGTTCTCGCCGCTAATGTAGTGAAAGTTAATACAGAAATTGCTACTATCCCTAAAAATAGTGCATAAACTTATCACATTGTTTTAAAAATATCTATGGAAATAATTATGTTAAAAATCTAAAATTCTATAACCTATTAAAATTAAATAATATTCATCCCTAAGATCTATTAGACGGTAAATAAGAGGTTAAAAGAATTCAAAAGCAAGATTTCAAAGTAATCACTCTTTCTTGTAACAGGAAAGTAAATGTTTTTTACTAGCTTTACTTTTTAACACTCAACAATGTTTAAAGGTACAAAATAATTTGATTGAAATTCACGGGTTATCTATCCAAAGTATTCATGAATCTTTTAAATCAAAATAGTAGTTTACTTTTCTTTTTCAAACATATATTATAATCTCTTTATTTTTTAGTCCTGCTCTGCAGTTTATTCGCAGAATTTTTATTTTTACCATAACCAGTCACACCATTCTTTCAGATAGTTCTTATTAAGAAATATCTGAACTAACAATACAAATTAACTCATAACGATAACTTTGAATTAATATGTCTTGGTGCAATTGCAACTACGCAAATTATTGTTTCAATTTTGCATATCACATTTGTTTCATATTTATTCATTTAGATCACCACCTTTTAATTTTTTGCATTCCAATTAATTCGTCTATAATTTTCTTCTATCCATTTACTAACAGGTTTTATGAAAAAATAATCTGTTTTTTTCGTATTCGCCTTTCGAGTTAGTTACTCAACCATGATTTTGATATTCAATCTCATCACTAAATTTTAAGAAGATGAATCTCCTAACAATTCAACAAATTTATTCGCACAACAATTTTTACGAAAGTCATCAACCATCTAAGTTTTTCTGTCGAATGATATATCAACCATGAAATCAATTGAACATTGGATCCATAGTTTTGATTTCTCCTTTTGGAAGTTGAAATATTAATGACACTTAAACCATTTTCTATCTAATTCTGAGTTTTAAAATAATTCGCAAAAATAATTAATTTACTACGGTTAAATCAATATCATCCATAATATAATCCTGAACTATTTGCTAGTTTTTGTATCCAAAAGTCGTAGCGATGTCTTGATGTCTCAAGAATCTTTTATGACCACTTTTCAGCGTCAATTCTATCAATGCAGATTACTTCATTTCTACTATAATTTAGTTATCTCCTTATGATTATGAGAAAAGATGAAATCATGAGTAAAACCTACATGTTACTCTAATCCCCAATAAAAAATAGAATGGTAGTAGTCGTACTACTTATCACGCAAACAAAAAGTTATTAACCTTATTAAACAAATAATTCAAAACCAAGAATCTAAATTGTTAATTCACGATAAGAGTTGCGATAGTCAAGTAAAGATTCCACATCCACCAAAAGGCTAGTCAGAATATGCGATTTTTAATCTAACTCCAAATCCATCTGCTATTTCACAATCGTCGTTTATAATAAAGGATTTTTTCAAATTCAATAATCACTATCACTCTCGAATAATTACTTATCGGTTGATTTTCTTTTCTTCCATTTGTACAATTAATCATCTTTTTTAATTAATCCGTTTTGTATTTCCTTTCTATGATAAGATAAACTTTCAAAGAACTACCCAACCATTACTACCATCAGAAAAAAGTAACAAAAATAATAATTTTTATTGACACCTTTTACCCATATAGGTAGTATAAAAACGTATTTTAAATACGTGAAGATGAAAAATCTGTGCAAAATCAAAAAGAGATTCCAATTGAATATAAAGGAATAGACAAGCTAAAAGAAAACACAGTTTACTTGCTTAATAAGTCAACCATTCTATTTCTGATTCAATATCTGAATCTTCTGAACATTATTTTGTTTGCGCATATGAACTTGCACACGCTAAATTGCATAATTGATTACAGAGTTACTACAGTAAAAATCACACTACTTGCGCAAAAATGGAACATGAAGCCAGACTCTTCATATTAAGTTTATGTGAGAAGTTTTACGAAAATGAAAACGGTAAAATCCCTGAATATTTTGATGAACTCCATAAGAAATATTAACCTTTTGCCTGATTCTAACCTAATTAGAAATATAAAAAATTTGATTATATTTTGGAGGAATTATGTTTACTTTATTTTCATTAGGAATTTTTTTAACTTTAATTTTATCAATTATTTTTACATTTAAAGGCTTTTTTAGTAAAAATTGGAATCCATTAAAAAAGTCTTTAATTGGTTTGATTGCATGTACGACTCTATCTTCTATTACAGTACCTAAAGATGATAATGATTCATCTAATACCATAAAATCCGAAAAATTCAGCAATAAAAAATCCATTAATTCGTATAAAATGAGTAATAAAAAATCTTCTTCAGAATCTAATAGTGTAGTTTCTAGTTCTTTAAAAGAAGATTCACCAATAGAAAAAAATAGTTCAACTAGTTATGTAGTTAGTTCTGATTCGAACTATGATAATGAAATTAATAATCAATCAAATAATAATATTGATAATGATACGAATCATACCGCACAAGCTGGGAAGGTTATTGGAAATACCAAAACACATATATATCACACAGAAGATCAGCATGATTATAAAATAAATCCTGATAATGAAATTGTATTTAGTAATGAACAAGATGCAATAAATGCTGGATATAGAAAGGCTTTAAGATAGAAGATTTTTAGTGAATTTTGAAATAAAAATCTCTAATTTCCCCAAAAGTAAGCATAATTAATTCATGGAGGTCTCTTTAAATGAAAAAGTTAACATTAATTTGTAGCACTGTATTATTAGGATTTAATTTAGCCGGATGTGGCAATCAAAGTCATAAATCAGATACTCACAGTAAGATAAAATCCGAAAAAGTTAGTTCAAGAAAATATTCTAGTTCATCTAAGTTCAGTTCTATGAGTAGTTCTTCAAGTTCAAGTATCAGCTATTCTAACATTGCAACGTCTTCATCTTCTGCAACAGCGAAATCACAACTAGTTACTACTTCTTCTAATATTCAACAGCAAATTACTAATTATCAACAAGATAAAATAAACCCATCTACGACCATAAATAACAATGAGAATATTGGAATAACTGAAGATGAAGCTAGAGCAAAATTAGGTGGAACAAATGGATATATGAAAGCCGAAAAAACTTCAAATGGTTGGGGTTTTTTGATCCATCTAATCCAAATGATAAATATACTGTAAACAATAATGGACAAGTTAAAGCTCCTGCCGATGCTTTTAAAGATATTCAATAAATTTTACTTGTTAAATGGCACAAATGATTAGCTTTTTGCTTTATTCTTCACTATTTAAAATAACTATATTTGGAGGAAATAATATGAAAAATTATCATCAACTATTTTAGGACTAATATCATTAATTTTATTATGTATAACACCTATTCATGCTCAAGATTTAAATAACACTAACGATACATTTACAATTGATAAAGAAGCTAAATCTAAAATTAATAGAGAATTTTACAATTGGGCAGCTCAACGTGCCGAAGTAGGGAATATGGCGGTAAGCCGATATTACTTTGATCATGGTGCTGATGAAAATGAAAAATTATGGTATGCTCCTACACCTGATGGAGACGTATTAATCCGAAATGCTAGTAATAAATATACTTCTAAGGATTATAATTTAAAAAAATTGGGTGGCGTCGTTTTCTACACCACTCCAGAAAGTGGTGCAACAGGCAAATATAATGATATTGCCCATGATACTGACGATGGTGCATTGTATTCATCTAGTGAAATAGATGAATCAAAGCCTGTAGACAAGTACATATTAGCCAATAATGGAATTGTTTACGAATGTAAATTAGACGGGAACTCAGCTAATCCTGATTCTGGATTTTACATTAAAGGTGATGATAATAATTCAAAATCTGATTCATGAATTATATCTAAAGATCAAGATGCTCAGAACGAGTACAGACAATTAATTGAGAAATACACAGGAAATAAAGTAACCACGCCTATTGATTATACCGAAAATTCTAGTATCGATAATATAAATTCTGAATCAATTAATAGTCAAGATTCTATTAGTAACTCAAATCAAACCGATGATGGTATGGATCATACTGCGCAATCTGGAAAAATTATTGGAAATTCTAAGACGCATATTTATCACACGCCAGACCAACATAACTATAAAATAAGTCTAGAAAATGAAGTGATATTCAATAATGAACAAAATACGATAAACGCTGGATATAGAAAAGCATTAAGATAGAAATTTTTAATATGAACTTTGGAATAAGAAAACCCAGTTTAAAAAATCAATTTCAGTCAGAACAATGGAAAAATATAAACGTGCTATAAAGAAATCATTAATTCCAGGATACGAAAAAAAAGTTATTGGAATTCTCAATAATCCAAGAAAGAGATTATATAACAAGATTTATCACAAAACCACTTTTTCTATTTTTGATATATTCAAATAATTAAAATTATCCAAACCTTGATGACGTTAAAAGCTAGGAAAAAATAAACAACGGAGGTTAGCAATATGCTATCAAACAAAATTCAAAAACCCTCTGCTGTTAAAAAAATATTACTTTCATTTGTAATTTATTTAACATATCTTTTAGTAGATTATTTTCTATCAATGATAAAAGATATATCAGAAAATTTAATGATTCTTATATTTAACATAATTATTTCACTTTTAATATTTAACTACGTTAAAACATTTAAAATACTAAAAGACGATATTAGGCCAAAAACTTCCATTATAAATATTATATTTTTAGTGTTAATTACTTTATTTTTCACAATGATATTAGTAAGCAATTATTTAAAATCGGTCAAACCGCTTTATATGATGCTATGGATGTTAAAGTGAATAGCATCAAATCTACAAATTCAATTAGTGATGAAACTCCAGATGATGGAAATAAATATGTTATTGTTAGCATAACATTAAAAAACAATGGTAGTGAAAGTAAAGACTATAACGATATAGATTTTAGATTCTAAATTTTAAATTTTATAATAAGGATATCAAAGACTCTACTACAGTTTCATCAGATAATAATGAAATGAATACAGGTGAACTAGATAAAGATGCAACAACCACAAAAGATGTTATTGGAGAAATTCCAGTGAATACTGACGTAAATTCATTAAATTAGTTTATGAACTTAGTTTCTTTAATGACACTGAAATTCATTTTCAGTTGCAAGAATAATTAAATATTAAAAACGACCTCGTCAAAATGAAGTGAACCCCAAAAATTGGACACTTTATTAATCAGGCAACAAGGGACTGAGTTCTGTACTGAACAGGACTTAGTCCTTTTAATTTTACCTTGATTCTATCGTTATTGTAGTAATGAATATATTGATGAATAGTTTGAATCAAATCACTGGCACTTTTATATAAGTTTTCATATCCGTAAAACATCTCTCGTTTCATGACACTAAAGAAATTTTCCATCATTCCATTATCTAAGCTATTTCCCTTA
>DXFP01000030.1 GCA_019114385.1 Candidatus Ligilactobacillus excrementigallinarum
ACCAAAGGTTGAGAACGAGGGTTCGAAGTAAGGATAAATTATTAGCTAGTTTTGAGAGAACAAGATTTTCTCAAAAGTAAAATAGTGCGGTGATGATGGCTTGAAGGATACACCTGTTCCCATTCCGAACACAGAAGTTAAGCTTCAAAACGCCGATAGTAGTTAGAGGAACGCCTCTTGCAAGGGTAGGAAGTCGCCGTGCAAATCATAGTCGTCAGTTTAATCTGGCGGCTTTTTTTGTGTCTATTATGACTTAATATTTTTTCAATTAATTTTATTATGAAAATAATTAAAGAAATATATCAAATCGTAAACCTCATTAAGAAGAAAAATTAGTAAAGTAATAGGCAATTTAGTTTCTAGATATCCAAATATAATGTATATTAAGCTTTGCTTAAGAAAAAAGTTAGGCTTTAACAAAACCTTATAAAATTAGTAGGCTTTTTCCTTTGACTCTCAACTTTAATTGTGCAATAATATCAACGTTTAAGGAGCTAAACTTAGGATATTTCGTAAAAATTAAAATTCGCTAAGAATTTTAAAGGAATTTATTCATAGTTTAGTTTTGCAATTATATTATTTTATCAAGAGAGAGGGGTTCAATTATGAGTACAACAGTCGACGACAAAAAAGTCGTAAGTAACGGCTACAAGTATTTCATGGTTTTCCTATGTATGTTTACTCAAGCTATCCCTTATGGAATTGCGCAAAACATTCAGCCATTATTTGTACATCCACTTGTTAACACATTCCACTTTAGCTTGGCATCATACACATTAATCTTTACATTCGGTGCGGTTGCAGCATCAGTTGCTTCACCATTTATCGGTAAAGGTTTAGGTAAGTTTAACTTTAAGGTAATGTACTTCATTGGTATTGCCTTATCAGCATTGTCATATGTAATTTTTGGTATTAGTACAAAATTACCAGAATTCTATGGTGCTGCAATCTTATGTATGATTGGTTCAACATTCTTCTCAGGACAAGGTGTTCCTTGGGTAATTAACCACTGGTTCCCAGGTAAAGGCCGTGGTACTGCCTTAGGTATTGCCTTCTGTGGTGGATCAATTGGTAACATTTTCTTACAACCTACAACACAACAAATTTTGAAGAGTTTCATGACAGGTGATCCAAAGACAGGTCACTTGACATCAATGAAACCATTCTTCATCTTTGCTGTTGCATTGTTAGTTATCGGTTTAATCATTACATTATTCATCCGTACACCTAAGGACAACGAAATTGTTGCTTCAGCTGCTGAATTAAAAGAAGCTAAAGAAGCTGCTGCAGCTGCAAAGGCTAAGGAATTTGAAGGATGGACAGCTAAAGAAGTTATGAAGATGAAGTGGTTCTGGATCTTCAGTATCGGTTTCTTAATCATCGGTATTGGTTTAGCATCACTTAACGAAGACTACGCTGCATTCTTAGATACAAAATTATCATTGACAAACGTTGGTCTTATCGGTTCAATGTACGGTGTAGGTTGCTTAATTGGTAACGTTTCTGGTGGTATTTTATTCGATAAGTTAGGTACTGCAAAGGCAATGACATTTGCTGCTGTAATGTATGTAATTTCAATCGGTATGATGATTTTCATCAGTTTCCAACCATTTGGTGCTCACATCAGTAAAACAGCTGGTATTTTATATGCTATCTTCTGTGGTTTAGCCGTATTTAGTTACATGTCAGGTCCTGCTTTCATGGCTAAAGACTTGTTTGGTGCTAAAGATGAAGGTGTTATGTTAGGTCTTGTTGGTTTAGCATACGCTATTGGATTCGCTATTGGTGCTCCATTATTCGGTATCATCAAAGGAATGGCTGACTTCACAGTTGCATGGTATGTAATGATGGGTTGTGTAGTTGTTGGCTTTATCTTATTGATCATCTCAGTTGTTAAGATCAAGGGTATGCAAAAGAAAGTCATGAACCAAAACAACTAATTGTAAATTTTAAATATAATCGCAAGTCGCTTAGTATAACAACGAATTATTTTTTTAAGGTTAAAAATTATTTTCGCTTATATACGGATAGGCGACTTGTTTTGAATTTTAATTATCCATTAAGCTAGAAACTTTCTATTAACAGTTATTAAGATAATAATGTTACAATCTAAATATAAAGTTATTATCTTTCGAAGGGAGATTAATTAATATGTGTACAGGTTTACGTTTTAACGATAATGAAGGTAATTTATACTTTGGTCGTAACTTGGATGTTGAATCATCATACGGCGAAAAAGTACTTGTAACACCAAGAAATTATGAATTGCCATACAAGTTCTTAGAAGATGGCAAGACAACAAAGGCAATCATCGGTATGGGTATCATGGCTGGTGACTATCCAATGTATTTTGATGCATGCAACGAAAACGGTCTTTGCATCGCTGGTTTGAACTTCCCACGCTATGCTTCATTTACAGAAGGTCCTGTAGATGGTAAGACAAACATGGCACCATACGAATTCATGATGTGGTTAATGGAAGAATTCGATACTGTTGAAGAAGCAAAGAAGGGCTTAGCTGATTTAAACTTAGTTGATGCACCATTTGCACCACAAATGCCAGTTGCTCCATTACACTGGATTATCAGTGACAAGAAGGCTTCAGTTGTTGTTGAACAAACTGCTGATGGTTTACATGTATATGACAACTATGTCGGCGTATTGACAAACAACCCTGACTACCCATGGCACATGACAAACTTAAACAACTATGCTGGTTTAACACCAAATGATGCTAAGACACAAGACTGGAACGGTCAAGAAATCAAGCCATTAGGTGTTGGTACAGGTAGTTTAGGCTTACCTGGTGACAGTATCCCAGCATCACGTTTCGTTAAGATTGCATACTTAAACGCTAACTACCCAACAGTTGAAGGCGAAAAGGCAAACGTTGCTAAATTCTTCAACATGTTGAAGGCTGTTGCAATGGTTGACGGAAGTGTTATTAATGAACAAGGCAAGGATGAATACACAGTATACACAGCTTGCTACTCAGACAACACAAAGACATACTATTACAACCGGTATGATGATTTTGAAATGAAGAGTGTTCAATTAACAGAAGAAAACATGAATGCTGACAAGGTTACAGTATACTAATCTTGATTCATAATTATTAAACATTAGTTAGGCGAAACTGCAATTTAATTGTGGTTTCGCCTTTTTTAATATCATTTTTGGCTGATTTTATTCATAAAATGTTCTTGTTTTAATGAAATAATCGTAAACAATTTAATTAATTAAAATATAGTTAAATAGTATCGAGGTATCTTCAATTTTGTTTGTCTTCTGGCGTATAATGAGGACGGAAGTTGTAATGGTTAAAAGTCTATTATGGGTGAGTAAAATGAAACAAAAAACATATTTTGGAAAGCGACTCAACCGTGTAAAACTTTATAAAAAGGGTAAGTTTTGGGTTGCTTCAACTTTAACATTTATTTCAACAGAATTAATGATGGCAGCACCAGTCCACGCATCCAAGGTGGATTCTGTATCGCAGTCATCTGTAATTTCACAAACAATTACTAGTTCAAGCTCGAGTTTAGTTTCAAACTCTAATCTAAGTTCGAGCTCGAACTCCAATTCTATTGAAAGTTCCAACTCAAGCGTAAGTAAAAAGGATAGTTCAAGTTCATTAAAATCAAGCATTTCATCAAGTTCAATTAGTAAATCTAGTGCAACTAGTTCTAGCAGTGAATTAGTTAAATCTTCAAGTTCTTCTGTTGCTGTATCTTCATCAAGTCAAAGCAGCAGTGCTAGTTCAGTGCGCTCAAAAACTGAAGCTGATGTAAAAAAGAGTTCAAGTTCAATTAATTCTAGCAGTTTAACAAGCAGTTCAAGCGAAAGTAGTAGTACTTCAAGTTCTACTGATACATCTTCAGTTCAAGATGCAGATGCTGCTGAAATTTCAAATGATAGTGATTTAAATGCTCAAAATGACCTTAAAGTTGCAAATGCAGTTACTCAATTGCAAGATACTCCAGTAGTCAAAAATAAAGAAGATAATGACAGTGCAGCTACGGCTCTCACACCTAACACACAACAAGATGCTAATGATGATCCATTAAAACGAGCATTGACTCGTTTATATCTTCAAATTACTGACGATGATGTTTCAGTTAGTGATGCCGAACAAGAATATAATTATGATTACCTTTCTGGTGAATGGTACATTTTCTTCGAGGATGAAAAGGGTAATTTGCTTCCTGTTACATATCCTGGTTTAGGATATACTGCAGATGGTGAATTATACTTTGGAGGAACAGGTAGTTCAGTTCGAAAAGCCGTTAAAAGTGCAGTCCAAGATGTAGATAATGAAGGCTATACGTTAGATCATTTAGCCTTAAATGTTTCATTGACTCAATGGAATAACACCTTTACTTTCTATTTGCATTTCAAGGAAAAACCACAACAATTAGGTAAACCTGTAACAGTTATCTATAAAACACAGGATGGAAAAGTTTTAGGTAAAGGTCAGGCTGTATATACGAATGCTCAGGGGCAAACTGATTCAAAACCATATCAAAATGACTCCTATGATACATCTGCTAAAAACTTTGCAGGGTATCACTTGGTTGATATTGATGGAAATTCACAAGGATTGGTTACAAATCAACCTCAAACGGTAACTTATATTTATGCTCCTAACCAAGAATCAGTCACAATTAATTTTGTTGATGACGAAGAAAATGAGAAAAATGTTGGTCATGTGAATGTAAGTGGAACATTTGGCTCTACTGCGAGTGAAAATGTTCAAGATTATGTTGCACAAAATTTGCCAAATTATGTTTACGTTTCAACTGATTGGCCAGGTTCAATTGAGTTTACTACAGCAAATAATGGCAAGAGCTACACTGTTCATTTGAAACACAAGACAAAACAGGTTACAGAAACTAAGACAGTCACTCAAACAATTAAATATGTATTTCAAGATGGAAAACAAGCTGAACCAGACCATATTGCTAAAATTACATTCCAACGGACAAATACAATTGATTTAGCAGATAATAACAAAGTTATATCATCAACAGCATGGCAGAATATGTCTAATACTGATGAATTTCCTGTAGTTCAATCTCCTGAAATTGTAGGTTATACTGCAAGTTTTACTTCATCAGTTGCAGTAATTGGAATTACGGCTGATTCAAATGATAATACACAAACCATTACGTATACACCAAATAAATATTCAATAACCATTACGTATTACGATATGGATGCAAAGAAATTGATTCAACCAACTGTTGTTTTGGAAGGCGACTATGGTACTTCACCAAATTATGATTATCAAAGTGTCATTGATAAGTTGGAAAGTGAAGGATATAAGGTTGCGCGAGACAATATTCCGGCTGATTTAAAATTTGATAATACTGGTAAACAAGCATATGAGGTAGACTTTACGCATACATCAACCGTTTTGCCAAAGGATGCTGCTGGCTTAACGAAGGTTATCAAACGGACAATTCACTATGTGTACGCAGATGGGAAAGAAGCAGCTGCAGATAAAATTCAAACCGTTACTTATACGCGAACAGCGGTAGAAGATAACGTTACTCATGAAATTAAGTATGGTAACTGGACAACTACAACTAATCCAGCCCAATTTGCAGCAGTTACTTCGCCAACAATTACTGGTTACACCCCAAGTATGACAACGGTAAGTGCAGAAAGCATTACAAGTAATACGGCGGATCAGACAATTGCGGTGATTTATACTGCAAATGGCGGAAATCAAACACCGCAAAGTGATTTAAAGACAACTGTAACGCAAACAATTTACTATCTGAAAAATGATGGGACTCAATTATTGCAACCAACAGTTACAACAATCACGTTTACTCGAAAGAAAAATGCAGATGGTACGTATACTCCATGGCAAGCACAAGGAGCAGATGAATTCAAATCAATTGCTGCACCTGAAATTGACGGATATACACCAAATATTCAAGCAACTAAGTTAATTTCAAACGTCAAAGCAACGGATGCAAATAATGTGCAAACGATTACTTATAGTCCAATCGAAGCACAAGCAACCATTACTTTCTATGACGAAACAGAAAAGAAGAATATTAATGTTGTTTCATTGAGTGGAGCCTTTGGAACTAGTTCAACATACTCTCCTGCAAAGGAAATTGAATACTTAACTAGTCATGGTTACATTCAAGACACTGGAAATTCAGATTTTCCAGCTTCTGGCAGTGTGGATTTTGAAACTGACAACCAAGCATTTACAATTTCATTTACGCATGCAATGAAAAATGTAAGTCAAACGCAAACTGTGCAACAACAAATTAAATATCAATTTGCAGATGGGTCACAGGCAGCTGATCCAGTCATTCGTTCATTGACTTTCACACGGAATGGAGTGTTGGATGAAGCTACTGGACAAGTTACTTATCAAGATTGGAAACCAGAAACAACAAATACATTCTCAGCAGTTAAATCACCTGTAATTACTGGATATACAACTTCACATCCATACAGTACAGCAGTAACAGTGGATGGTTCAAGTGCAACAAATGTCCAGGTAATTACGTATACACCAAATACTGAAACAGCTACAGTAACATTTGTTGATCAAACTTCAGGTAAAACGATTGTTACTCAAACAATTTCAGGTTCATTTGGTACGGAATCAACTTATTCTCCAGCTGATGAGATTAGTAAATTAGAAGCTGAAGGCTATGTATTAGTTAAAAACGGTTATCAAACATTTAAGTTCGATAAGGATAGCACACAACCAATTTATCAATTTACAATTACTTTTGATGAGGGAACTACAACAAGTACTGAATCTAAAACAGTAAATCGCACAATTTATTATGAAGATCAAGATGGTAATCAGGTTGCAAGTTCATACACGGATTCAATTACATTTACGCGCCAAAAGACGGTTAATAATGTAACCCATGCTGTAACTTATACTAACTGGAATAATACAAGCAGTGAATTTGCTCCAGTGCAATCTCCTAAGGTTACTGGATATACAGTACAAAAGGGCGAAGAACAAAGTCAGGCAGTTACTGTTACCCCTGATTCAAATAATGTATCTCAAGTGATTACGTATACTGCTAACCAAGAACAAATTAAAATTGAATATATTGATGCATTTGATCCTAATAATCCAAATACACCAAATTATAATTCAACAACGGTATTATCAACTGATACGTTGACTGGTGCATATGGAACAAGTGCATCATATTCTCCAGATGCTGCAAACACTAAATATACAGCTGAAGGATATGTTCCTCTTGGTTTTGGTTCTGATTTTCCAAGTGATGGATTGAAGTTTGATGTTGATGGTGTTCAAGTTTACAAGTACTACTACACGCATTCGATGAAGTCAATTCCGGAACAAAAGCAAGTAACTTCAACGATTAACTATGTAATGAGCGACGGTTCAAAGGCTCCAAGTGCAAATGTTCAAACTTTGACCTTTAACCGGACCAATACTGAAGACATGGTAACTAAAAAGATTACTGACGGTGCATGGAATGTTGCTTCACAACAAACTACTGCAGTAACAAGTCCAGTAATTGCAGGTTATACACCAGATAAGAAACAAGTTGCAAGTATAACAATTACTCCAGATATGGGTAACCAAACTACAACGGTAACTTATACACCAGATCAGGAGCAGTTTACGGTTAAATTTGTTGATGAAACAACCGGGACAACATTAGATACTAAAGTTGAAACTGGTGCGTTCAATACCAAGACAAGCTATTCACCTCAAGCTGAAATCAATAGTTATTTAGCTAAAGGATATGTCTTAGTAAGTAATACTTTCCCACAAGATGGATATACCTTTGGGACAAGTGCACCTGTTTACACAGTAACTTTGAAGCATGGAACATCAACGATTGATGCAACCAGTGGTGAAAAAAATTTAACAAAGAATATTACTCGGACGATTAATTATGAATACGCCGATCATAGCAAGGCTTATCAATCAGCGACTGAAACGGTAACCTTTACACGGAATGCAGTAAAGGATAATGTTACTGGTCAGATTTTGAGCTACGGTAATTGGGAAGCAAGCGGCAATGCCTTTTATAATGCAGTAAATTCACCAAATATTACGGGTTACACTGCAAATCCAGCTACAGTTGCTCAAGCAAATGTCAGTGCAAATGATCAAAATACAACGGTGACAGTCACATATACTGCTAACCTAGAACATGCAACGGTAATTTTCCAGGATGATACAACTGGAAAGGCTTTGTATACGCAAAATTTGACTGGTGCTTATAACAGTGTTTCTGATTATAATCCATCATCTGAAATTCAAAAATTAGTTAACTCTGGATATGTATTAGGACAGGATGGTTATCCCACAGATGGAAAGATTTTTGGTAAAGACGGAATTAATCAGCAATTTGTAATCCACTTTACTGAAAAAACAGATGATTATAATGATCAAAATAATCCAGAAGGGTTAGATTTGAAACACACAGTAACGCACACGATTCATTATGTATATCAAAATGGTGATCAAGCTGCTGCAGATAAGACAGAATCCTTGACCTTTAACCGGACGGCTACAAAGAATGAAGCTACAGGTCAAATTGTATATAGTCCATGGAAGGTCGTTGGTACTACTGATGACTTTGCACCAATTATGTCACCAGAAATCACGGGTTATACTGCGAGTGCACCTGAAAGTACAGCATATAATAACGTTACTCCGGATACTCCAATTCCAGATCAAACAATTACGTATACTCCGAATACTGAAAGTGCAACGGTCACATACTGGGATGATACCGATAATAAGGCAATGAAAGTCGTACCATTGACAGGCCCATTTGGAACAACTTCTGACTACAATCCAGCAAATCAAATTAAAGATTATCAAGATAAGGGTTATGTAATGGTAGAAAATAATGTTCCCGAAAATGGAATTAAGTTTACTGCTGGAAATTCTAACAGTTACTTTATTCATTTTGTACATGGAACAACTACAATTACAACGGCTAATAATTCTGATCACTTGGATTTAAGTCATCAAGTTAGTCGGACAATTAAATATGTTTATGCAAATCAAACCTCAGCACATGCTGATAATGTACAAACATTGACCTTTACGCGGACAGCAACTAAAGATAATGTAACGGGTAAGATTACGGGCTATAGCGATTGGACTCCTGCAAGTCAGACCTTTAATGCGGTTGATTCACCAATTATTACAGGATATCATGCAGACCAAACAACTGTTGGAGCAGTCAATAATGTGAACGAAAATTCACAATCAATAACGACAACGGTAACTTATACTCCAGATACCGAAACAGCATACGTTCAATATATTGACGATACTACAGGAAAAGTAATTCACACAGACACATTAACTGGCCCTTATGAAAGTCAGTCAACTTATAGTGTCCAAGACGAATTGAAGCAGTTAAATCCAGGATATGTTTATGTAAGTACAAATTTCCCAACTAATGGTGAAATCTTTAATCAAGCAGGCAAGACTCCAACGTATGTTGTTCACTTAACTGAAGGAACTACAAATTATACTCCAGTAGATAATCCTGAAAAATTAGATTTGACGGATATTGTTACGCAAACGATTCACTATCAATTTAAAGATGGAACTAAAGCTGCTGATGATTATGAAACTAGCATCGCCTTTACACGCACTGCTACAAAGAATAACGTCACAGGTGCTATTACTTATAATGCATGGACACCTGCAGTGAGTGATTTTGATCAAGTGCAATCACCAACAGTTAAAGGCTATACTCCAAACAAAGCGCAAAGTGATGCTGTGGTTGTCAAACCAGGCGATTCAGATAATGTTCAAACAATTGTTTATACTCCAAATGAAGAAAAAGCAACGGTTAACTTTATTGATGATACAACTGATAAGACTATTGAATCCGATACGTTAACTGGAGTATACGATTCAACTTCAAGCTTTGATTTAGCTGATAAAATCAAAGTCTTAGAAGCCAAAGGATATCAATTGGTCAGTGATACAGAATATCCAGCAGATGGCAACATTTTTAATGAAGATGGCGTAAATCAAGTGTTCAACATTCACCTGAAAGAAACCACAACCACATATAACGAAAATAATAATCCGGAAAATTTAGATTTAACGGATACGGTAACCCAAACGATTCATTATCAATATGCTAATGGACAAACAGCTGCTAAGGATGCCACTGCGACAGTTAAATTTACACGTACGGCTACGAAGAATAATGTTACTGGGAACATCACTTATAGTGCATGGACACCTGCAATCCAAAACTTTGATCAAGTGCAATCACCAGTAATTGAAGGGTACACACCAAGTGCAGCTCAAAGCAGTGCAGTAGTTGTCAGACCAGGTGATCCGGATAATGTTCAAACCATTAAATATACTGCAAACAAAGAACATGCAACGATTAACTTTGTTGATGATACTAATAACAAAGTGCTTGATACAGTTAATTTGACAGGTGCATTTGATTCCAAAGCAACCTTTGATATGGCAAATGCTTTGAAACAATTGCAAGCTCATGGATATGTAATTGGTCAAAATAATTATCCAGCAGATGGAAATGTCTTTAACAAAGACGGGGTAAACCAAGTCTTTACTGTTCATGTAACTGAAGGAACAACTCATTACACTACATCTAATAATCCAGAAAACTTGGAATTATCAGATACAGTTACACAGACAATCCATTATGTGTTTGCTGATGGCACTCAAGCAGCCAAAGATGTAGTGAAGACAGTCAGCTTTACTCGGGATGCAGTTAAGAATAATGTAACAGGAGTAATTACGTATGGTAACTGGACTCCAGCTGTGCAAAACTTTAGCCAAGTGCAATCACCAGTAATTGAAGGCTATACTCCAAGTGCAGCTCAAAGTACGGCAGTAACGGTCAAACCAGGCGATCAAGATAATGTTCAAAAGATTGTTTACACACCAAATCAAGAACAAGCAACGGTTAAGGTAATTGATTTGACTACTGGAAATACTCTTGAAACTGATGATTTGACAGGTGCATATGGTACCAAAGCCAACTTCGATGTTCAAAGTGTGATTGATAAATATACAAAACAAGGATATGTTTTTGTCCGCAGTACGTTCCCAACTGATGGTTACCGGTTTACAACGAACGCACCCCAATTTGATATTTACTTGCAACACGGAACTGATACAGACCCATCCCACTTGGATTTGACGGCAACTGTAACGGAAACAATTAAATATGTATATGCCGATGGAAGAGAAGCTAAACCAACTCAAACACTGACATTAACGTTCCACCGGACTGGAAAATACGATGATGTAACGCATACTGCAACATATGGTGATTGGCAAGCAGATAATGGAACGACCTTTAAAGAAGTTCCAACGCCTGTAATCACAGGATATACACCAGATAAGACAAGTGTTGCAGCAGTAAATGGTGTAACTGCAGATACTCCAGATCAAACGATTACAGTTACCTATAAAGCAAATCAAGAATATGCAACGGTAACGTATGTTGATGCTACTGAAAACAAAACGATTGCAACTGCAAATATTAACGGAGCATTTGGTACAACTTCAACTTATAGTCCAGATGCAACCATCAAACAGTTGGAAGCTCAAGGTTATGAAGTAGTTACTGATGATTTTCCACAAGCTGGAATTGTCTTTAATCAAGATGGTAAAACATTGAATTACATGGTTACATTGAAGCATAAGACATTAACGGAAACGCCGGATAGTAACCCGGATAATTTAGATTTAACCAATACAGTAACAGAAACAATTAAGTACGTTTATGCTGATGGAGATGTCGCTGCTAAAACTTATACAGCAGCAGTGAAGTATACGCGAACAGCAACAAAAGACTTGGTAACTAATAAAGTGGAATACACTGATTGGCAACCTGTCGGCAATAGCGAGTTGCCACAAGTTGTTTCACCAACGATTACGGGTTATACAGCTGATAAAGCACAGATTGCTCCAATTCAAACCCATGCGGGAATGGATTTGGCACCAATTACGGTAACTTATTCACCTAACCAAGAACAAGCTACAGTCACATATTATGATGAAACTAGCCAACAAAATATCTCAGTAGCAAACTTAAATGGTGCTTTTGGCAGCAAATCTGCATATAATCCGCAAACAACATTGGACAAATTAATTGCCACAGGTTATGAAGTAGTTTCAAATGATTTCCCAGCAAACGGAATTGTCTTTAATCAAGATGGAACGGTACAAAACTACCGCATTGTCCTGAAACACGGCACTAGTCAGATTACTTCGGAAAATAACCCGGGAAATGTTGATTTGACTTCAACAGTTACTCAGGTAATTAACTATGTATATGATGATGGCACTCAGGCAGCTCCAACGTATGAAGCAAGTGTTACTTATACTCGAACAGCAACTAAGGATAATGTAACTGGTCAAATTATTAGCTATAGTGATTGGTCAACGACAGCTAACAGAACATTGCCAGCAGTTGTTTCACCAACAATTACCGGTTATACTCCAGATATTGCACAAGTAAAAGCAGTAGAAACTTCTCCAGAAGAAGAACTTGATCCAGTTACAGTTACTTATAAGGCAAATCAAGAACATGCAAAGGTTGAATACTATGATGAAACTGCAGGCACTGTAATTACGATTGCAGATGTCAGTGGGGCATTTGGTTCAGCTTCAAGCTACAACCCAGCTCCAACTATTAAACAATTAATCGATCAAGGTTATGAAATAGTAAGTGATGATTTCCCTCTTGATGGAATCAAGTTTAATCAAGACGGCAAGGTTCCAACTTATACAATTACCTTTAAGCATGGAACTGAAACGGAAACGGCAGATCATAACTTGGATAATCTTGATTTGAAGCAGACTGTTAATGAAACGATTAACTATCAATACCAAAATGGTTCACAAGCAGCTCCAAGTGTGCATGCAACCATTACGTTTACCCGAGATGCAGTTAAGGATAAAGTGACTGGTAAAGTTATTAGTTACAGTAATTGGCAAGCAACGGACAATGGAGAATTTGCAGGAGTTAAATCTCCAGTAATTGAAGGTTATACTGCCGATCCTGCTTATGTAGATGCAATTGCAGTTACTCCGGATTCTGTTGATCAAACAATTACGGTTACCTATGCACCAGATCAAGAACAAGCAAGTGTAACTTATATTGATGACACAACCGGACAAGTATTAACTACTGAAAACTTAACTGGTAATTTTGGATCAAAATCAACATATGATGCTCAAAGCGTAATTCAAAATTATGAAAAGCAGGGTTACCAATTGGTTTCAAGTGATTATCCAACTGATGGATTTACCTTCAATGATAAGAAACAACAATTTACAATTCACTTGAAGCATGAGATTACTACAGATACAGTAACGAATGATCCAGACCAGATTAGCAATTTGTCACGGACAGTAACCCGGACCATTATTTACAAGTATAGTGACGGTAAACAAGCTGCAAAGACTAAGATTCAAAAAGTAAACTTCACCCGGAATGCAACTTACGATCATGTAACGAAGGAAGTTACATATGGTAAGTGGCAAGTTCAAGGTTTAGATGAATTTTTGAAGGTTGTTTCACCATATATCAAGGGTTATTTGCCAAATATTAAGAGTGTTGATGAAGTTGATCACATTAGTGCCACAACACCAAATGTGACAACAACGGTAATCTATACTTCAGATATTCAACATGCAACGGTAACGTATATTGATACAACAACCGGTAAGACATTGCAAACCGTTGATATTTCAGGAGATTTGAATACAACTTCAGACTACCGGACAGCGCAAAGTATCAAAGATTATGAAGCTAAGGGATATAAAGTCGTATCTGATAATTATCCTGATAATGGTGCAGTCTTTGATCAAAAGGGAGTTGTAAAGCAATATACAGTTAAGTTAGCTCATCAAACTGCCGAGTATAATCCTACTAACCCAGGTGATTATGATTTGAGTCAAACTGTCAGCCGGACAATTTACTATTTGATTGATACAAATGCGCGTGCAACAAATGAAGTGCATGCACCAACTATTCAAAAAGTAACATTTACGCGGACTGCGACAAAAGATCTCGTCACCGGTGAAATAACGTATACTCCATGGAAGGCAGATGGTCAGAGTCAATTTGCTGAATTTAATGTTCCGCAAAAGACGGGTTACACTCCAAGTCAAGAAACAGTTTCTGCTTGGAATGCACAACCAAATGATGGTGAAACTACATTAACTGTCCTTTATACTCCAAATAAAGAACATGCAACGGTAACTTACATTGATCAAACCACTGGTAAGACAATTAAGGTTGATCAAATCAATGGTGTCTTTGGTCAAACTGCCGATTACGATGTCACAAGTGCAATCCAGGCATTAGAGAAGCAAGGGTACGAATTAGTAAGTAATGATTATCCAGCTGCAGGATTGACCTTTGATCAAGATGGCAAGCAACTGAATTACAAAGTTGTATTGAAAGAAGGTACTAAAACTACTGTTGGTAAGGATAATCCAGCTGAAAGTGATTTGAATAAAGAGGTAACTCGGACAATTAAATTTGTTGATTCAACTGGCAAAGAAGTGGCTGCTCCAGTAGTTCAAACCGTCCACTTTACTAGAAATAAGACACAAAATCTAGTAACCGGAGCAATCACGTATACTGATTGGCAAGCAGATGGTCAAACTGAATTTGATCAATTTAAAGTCCCAGTAAAGACAGGCTATACTCCAAGTCAAGCGGTTGTTCCAGCTTGGAATGCGCAACCAAGTGATTCAGATCAAGAATTAACAGTCACATACACTGCTAACAAGGAACATGCGACAGTTACTTACATTGATCAAACCACAGGTAAGACAATTAAGGTTGATCAAATCAATGGTGTCTTTGGTCAAACTGCCGATTATGATATTACAAGTGAAATTCAAGCATTAGAAAAGCAAGGTTATGAATTAGTAAGCAATGATTATCCAATTGCAGGATTGACCTTTGACCAAGATGGCAAACAATTGAATTACACAGTTGTAATGAAGGAAGGCACTAAGATAACTGTTGGTAAGGATAATCCAGCTGAAAGTGATTTGAACAAAGAGGTAACTCGAACAATTAAATTTGTCGATTCAACTGGTAAAGAAGTGGCTGCTCCAATAGTTCAAACGGTGCACTTTACTAGAAATGAAATCCAAAATCTAGTAACTGGGGCAATCACATACACTGATTGGCAAGCAGAAGGTGAAGCAACCTTTGATCAAGTTACGGTTCCAGTAATTACTGGTTATACTGCAGCACAAACGCAGGTTGAGGCACAAACTGGAATTCAAGTACAAACTCCAAGCAGAACAGTGACTGTGGTTTATACTAAGAATGAATCAGTAACATCACAACCAAGTGAACCGGGAACACCAGTAACGCCAGAAATTCCAGAACCAAGTGAACCAGAAAAACCAGCAGCACCGGAAACACCAGTGCCAAGTAAGCCGACAAAATCAACCCAGACAGCTAAACCAGTGAAGAAACAAGTAAAGATTAAGCATGCAGTGCAAGCTCAACACAAAAAGCAACATACTACACACGTATCTAAGGTTGAAAAACCAGTTGTTAAAGTTCAAGTAAATAAAGCAGCTAAAAATGCACCTAAGCAGCAAGTTACAACTAACAAGCTGCCTCAAACAGGCGAAAATTCAACCTCAGGTTTGTGGGGAACAATTTTGTTAATGTTGTCATCATTATTGGGATTCTTTGGTTTTAGAAAAAAAGATGATGAAAAAGATAGGCATTAATCGAAATAATTAAAAAACGTGTGACAGAACATCAAAAACGGAGATGTTGTAAGAAAAAAATCGGACGAATTACGCAGTATTGATTTGGAAGATTTTAGATTTACAGGCATTTCCGTTTGTTTTATAACCTGATTATACAGAAATGAAAAAGAAGCTGAACTTAATAGTGACAGCTTCTTTTTATTTCAAAATTTTAATATTATTATTGAAACCGATTACATTTTAATGATAAAATAAAAAGTGTCCTCGAGGAATATTTTTAAATTTTGAAGGGGAGCTATTTATGTTTTCATTTTTAAAACCAACACCTGACGCTGAGAAAAAGGTGCCTCAAGAAAAGATAAAATCAACTTATTTGTGGAGACAAACAGGAGTATTATTGTCAATTTGTATCGGATATATAGGCTACTATACTATTCGATTAATCTTTACAACTGAGCAAAATCCAATTATGAAAGCATATCATTTTACTACTGCTCAAATTGGATTAGTTCTTTCATGCTTTGGTATTGGTTATGGAATTTCCAAGCTGTTTATGGGGGCATTAAGTGATAAAAGTAATCCTAATCATTATTTAGCAACTGGATTATTTATTTCTGCAATTTTAAATATTTTCCTTGGATCAACAAAGAACTTTTATGTCATGATGATTTTGATGTTAGTAATGTCAGTTGCACAAGGAATGGGCGCCGCTGCTTGCCAACGGACTGTTCAACTTTGGTGGGGTAAGAAACGGCGTGGAGCAATTTATTCAATTTGGTCCTCAGCTCATAACGCTGGTGCTTTTGTTTGTGTTGCAATCGTTCAATTAGCAACATTCATGTTTACTGGATCCATTCGAGCAGTCTTCTATACTGCTTCTGTTGTAGCAATTATTATTGGATTATTTATTCTTTGGGCTGGCAGCGATCGGCCAACAACAGTAGGATTGCCAAGTATTACTGAATATACTGGTGATGAAGTTAAACTTGAAAATGGCGAAGAAACACATACAGAAGTTTCTAAACAAAGCTTAGTTAAAATTTTTGTTCAATATATTTTGAAAAACAAAATGGTATGGGCAATTTCATTAACGTCAATGTTTTTATATTTGGTTCGTTACGGTATTATGAGTTGGATTCCAAGTTACTTAGTGCAAAAAGGATTTACTCCGGATTTTGCTAAATGGTTAGTTGGAATTTTTGAATTATCTGCTGTACCAGGTGTAATTATTATCGGCGCAATTTCTGATGCGCTAAAAAATCATCGTGCGGTTGTATGTATTGGATGTGTGTTAGGATTAATTGCTTGCTTAACTACATATTTCTTCAGTAAGAATCATACCTTAATTGTAATTATTTTATTAATTATGGGGAGCTTGATTTATGCACCACTAACCTTAGTAGGCTTAATGGTAAATGAAGCGGTACCTAAATTTGCGGTTGGTTCATCAACTGGATTCATGGGATTTTTCCAATACATTTTTGGTGAAACGTTGGCAACAGCCTTAATTGGAATTTTAGTTGCTAAGTTTGGCTGGGTTGCAAGTAATATTGTATTATATACGGCCGCAATCATGGCATTGTTATTATTGATTTATATTCTGATTAATGAAAATAAAATTGTAAAAGAATAATAAAATGAGACTGAAGCACATCATGCTTCAGTCTCATTTTCGTATATTTATCTTGTCGAGTTACTGCGTAAAATTTTAACTGGAATTTTGAATTGATTGGAATCAAACTTAAAGTTACTATTTTCAATTCGTTTGCAGAGTAATTCAGTTAGTAAATCTGCAATTTCTTCAATTGGTTGGACAATTGTAGATAATTCAGGGTGATAAGTTTGAATTAATTTGGTTCCATCAAATCCAATTACTTTTAGTTGCTTAGGAATTTTAATGTTCATTTTTCGGGCTTCCTGTAACACTAATAGTGCAGTTAAATCATCTGAGCAAAAGATTCCATCAGCAGTATGTTGTTCTAATAATTGGCGAACGGATAATGCTTTTAAAGTAGGCGATTCAGAAAAACGCACGGCATGAACATGGGGATGCAAGCCGAATTTTTGAATCGTATCTTGATAAGCTTTTAAACGTTCATTTGTAGGGTTAGCAATTGATTCTGGATTTCCAAAAAAATCAATGTGACGGCATCCAGCTTGATATAACTCTTCAGTTGCCATGCATCCGCCTTGATAGTTATCACAGCTGACGATGGGGACTTTCTTTGATAGCGAACGGTCAAAGGCAATAATTGGTAATCCGCCTTGATTATACTCTTCGATATCTAAGTTGTGAGTTCCGGTAATAATTCCGTCAACTTGATTTGCAATCAGCATTTTAATATATTCTTGTTCCTTATGACGATCATAGTTGGCGTTACATAAAATCATCTTGTAGTTCTTTTCGAATAATTTTTTCTCAATGGTGCCAACTAATTCCGCAAAGAAAGGATTAGAAATTTCGGGGACAATAACCCCGATTAATTTCGTTTGCTTGCCCTGCAACGAACGTGCTAAAGAGTTAGGCTGATAATTCAATTCTTCCATTGCATGGTAAACTTTATTTTTAGTTTTTTCGCTTAAATAGCCGTAATTATTGATTACTCTTGATACGGTAGTAGGTGAAACTCCAGCTTTTTTAGCAACATCCGTTAATTTAGGCCGCACTTTGTTTCCCGCCTTTCTTACATATCTGTCAATTTCCAAAATGTTCCATAGTAGTTAAGAATTTCAGTTGTACTTGTTAATGCAATTTTATCATTTTCAGGGGCAATAAAGAACCGAAGCGTCATAACATGTTCACCATTATTAACAAAAATTTCTGCTAATGAATGGTCAATGAAGATATCCAAGTCTAATACTTGATTTTCTGGAAGACTAATTTTGCGCGTTGTGCCGTATTCAGTGTTGAATTGTTCTCCGGCATGACCGCGATCAACTTCCAAGTAAGCGTCTTTACCAGTTGCAAAGTTTAAGCGCAAACTTTCACTTACAGTATGATTACCAGCTAAATGTAAAGTTCCAGTTTGGTTTGCAGCTAAAGTCAATTTCAATTCATATTGTTGACCAGCGTGAGCTTCTATTATTTGACGACCATCAATTACTTTTTCAGTCCGGACTAATTGACCGGCTGAGCGTAAATTACGCATGGCATTTACCGGTTGTTGAGCTAGGTGACCGTTCTTTAATGATAATTTTTTAACTTGGCTTAAGCAATTTGCCCAGTTTTCCCGGTCTGTTGGATATGAAACATCTGGTAATCCTACCCAGCTAATTAAGTATGCATTGCCATCCGGAGCGTTAAATGCTTGGCTAGCATATACATCAAAACCGTCATCTAAATTAATTGGGGCAGCTTGTTGAGTTGTAAATTTACCAGAATTAAATTTGAATTTTTCACCTACTACATACATGTTTGGATAGATGTTTTGGTATTCTGTGATTTCTTTTGATAATCCTTGTGGACAGAAAATCAAAACAGGTTGTTTATCGATGAAAATTAAGTTAGGACATTCAATCATGTAACCCATTTCATCATTAGTAAAGTTAATGTATCCCAAATCTTGCCATTTGTCAGTTAAGTGGGCTGAGGTAAAGAGGGCAATTTTCCCGGTTTGAGTTTCTTTATCTTGTGCTCCTAAAATGGCATAGTATTGATTCCCGTGTTGCAAGATTTGTGGGTCGCGAAAATGCTCAGTAACATGTTCTGGAGCGGTAATTAGTGGCTTTGTTAATTTTTCAACCTGGCCATTTTTATCCATCCAAGCACCATTTTGATATGGATGCCGGATCCAATTTTGGTCACGGACATTTCCGGTATACATTAGGAATAAACGATCATCAATAACTTTGGCAGATCCAGAATATGCACCATGACTGTCTAATTTTGAATCGGGTTTAAGCGCGATTCCTTGGTCAACCCAGTGGACTAAATCAGTTGATTGCATATGGTGCCATGATTTTAAGCCATGAACGGGTCCAAATGGATATTGTTGATAGAAAACATGCCAAGCGTTATTGAAATACGAAAAACCATTCGGATCATTTAACAGACCTGAACTTGGACGAATGTGATAGTGCAGTTGATATTGTGAACGATCTGCTTGTGCCTGCAAGCTCAATAAATAATCTGCATCCCATTCATTATATTTTTGATAGCGTTTAGCGGTTGTCCATTCCATTTGTAAAACTCCTTTCATTAGATGGAAACGTAATTTTCTATGTCATAATAGTACTTAATATTTACTAATATGTCAATCGATAATCAAGATATAAATGCTGATTTAATAATAATGATTACGATTTCAAAAATGTTATTATTTTTTTGTGATAAACGATTGACATATTTTGAGAATGCGGTATCATAAAAAATGTAATCAATTTAAATAAAACGTTTTCATAAAGAAAGGGATGTAACGCATGGATCATAAAAAAGTTGCTTCCGAAGTTGTAAAGGCTGTCGGAAAAGATAACGTTGTTGCTGCAGCGCACTGTGCAACACGGTTACGTTTAGTATTAAAAGATGATTCAAAAGTCGATCAGGCAGCTTTAGATAATAATGATGACGTTAAGGGTACATTTAAACAAAATGGCCAATATCAAATCATTATTGGACCTGGGGATGTTAATAATGTTTATGATTATTTCGTTAAAGAAACAGGTGTTAAAGAAGCATCTACAGATGATTTAAAGGAAATTGCTCAAAACGGTAAGAAACCAAATCCAATCATGGCTTTTGTTAAGCTCTTATCAGATATCTTTGTTCCATTAATTCCAGCCTTGGTTGCCGGTGGTTTGTTAATGGCCTTGAACAGTTTCATTACATCTGCAGGGTTATTTGGACCTAAGTCAGTTGTACAAATGGTACCGCAATTAAAGACAGTATCTGGAATGATTCAAGTAATGGCTTCAGCACCATTTATCTTCTTGCCAATCATGGTAGGCTTCTCTGCTGCAAAACGGTTTGGTGCTAATCCATTCTTAGGTGGGGTAATCGGAATGATGATGACTTCACCAAGTTTGGTGGATGGTCATTTCTGGAACTTATTTGGAATGCACGTTTCACAAACACCATATACATACCAAGTTATTCCGGTATTAGTAGCTGTTTGGGTACTTTCAATTTTAGAAAAGTTCTTCCACAAACACTTGCCAACAGCGGTTGATTTTACCTTTACGCCATTATTGTCAGTAATTATTACTGGTTTCTTGACATTTGTTGCTATCGGACCTGTAATGCGGGAAGCTTCAAACTTAATTACTGACGCAATTGTATGGTTATACAACACAACTGGTGCATTTGGAATGGGAGTTTTCGGTGCATGTTACTCACCAATTGTTTTGACTGGTTTGCATCAAAGTTTCCCTGCCGTCGAAGTTCAATTGATTTCAGCTTTTACTGCTCACGGTCAAGGAGTTGGCGATTTTATCTTTATCGTTGCTTCAATGGCTAATGTGGCTCAAGGTGCTGCTACATTTGCTTTGATGACATTGACAAAAGACAAGAAGACTAAAAGTTTAGCTTCATCAGCTGGGGTTTCAGCTTTACTTGGAATTACAGAACCTGCAATTTTCGGGGTTAACTTGAAGTTTAAATTCCCATTCTTCTGTGCTTTGGTTGGTTCATGTATCGCATCATTTATTGCTGGAATCTTTAGAGTAGGAGCAATTGCTTTAGGTTCTGCTGGTTTCTTAGGATTCTTGTCAGTAAATCCAAAATCAATTATTGTTTATGTAATTTGTGAATTAATTAGTTTTGCAATTGCTTTTGCTATAACATTTATTTATGGTAAGACACACGCACAAATGGTTAACCCAGTTCCTGTAGCTACTTCAGAAGCTGAAGCAGTTGAAATGAAGGAAGCTGATGTTGAACCAGCACAAAAGAATGAAGTTTCATTGATAAACGAAATCGTAAAAGCACCTGTCAATGGTCAAGTTAAAGATTTATCTGAAGTAAATGATAAAGTCTTTTCTCAAAAATTAATGGGTGATGGGGCAGCTATTGTGCCAACTGATGGAACAATTTATGCTCCTGTTGATGGAAAAATCACGGTTGCATATGAAACAAAACATGCATACGGAATTCAATCCGATAACGGTGCAGAAGTATTGATTCACATCGGAATTGATACAGTAAACTTAAAAGGCGAACACTTTGAAACTTTTGTCAAACAAGGACAAGAAGTAAAACAAGGTGATAAGTTAGGAACCATTGATATTGATGCGGTTCAAAAGGCTGGTTACGATCCAACGGTGATGACAATTATCACTAATACAGCAAATTATGCTGAAGTGGGTCATAAGAAGGTTGATGAGATTCATCATGGTGACGACTTTATTAAGGTTGTGGCAAAATAAAACGAAGAACGTTAAGTCAAGTGTGGTATAAATTTTCCGAATAGCGATAGCTATTCAAAATGATGGACTTATACATAGCTCTGGCTAGGCTGAAAGCTCTTATAAAGTCATAAACAACTCAATTGGTGCTTAAACTCGATTAAAAATAAGGTGTGATGAAACACCGAAAACGGGTATGCTGTAAGGAAAGAACGTACGAGTCACGCAGTATTGATTCGGAAGATTTTTGAACTTACAAGCATACCCGTTTTCTTTGGAAGCCGATTATGCAGATAATTATGTAAGAAAAAACGTTAATTATTAAAAGTGGTTTAATTAGACTATAAAAAAATAAAGCAATCGATTATAATAAAGAAAGAGTAAAAAGGAGTTACATATATCTAGAATTTGAGTCTAGATATAGTTGACTTATTAATTACAAAATATATAATTAAAATATAAAGAAATTTGCTTAAGGAGAATTCGACATGGCTAAGATTAAAATTGTGACAGATTCATCTGTTCAATTAACACCTGCAGAAATTGAGGATAATAACATTACCATTGTTCCATTAACTGTTGAAATTAATGGAGAAACATTTATTGATGGTGAAACAATTACGCGTGAAGAATTAGTTGAAGAATTAAAAAAAGGCAATAAACCCAAAACTAGTCAACCACCAGTTGGGTTATTTGTAGATACATTTGATCGCCTAGGTGAAGATGGCAGTGAAGTGGTTGCAATTATGTTATCTGATGTATTAAGCGGAACATATCAAACAGCCGTGTCAGCAGCTGAGATGTCTAAGACAAAAGTTACGGTTATTAATAGTAAATCAACTGACAGGGGCGAAGCTTTTCAAGTTTTGGCAGCTGCTAAGGACGCTCAAGCAGGCAAATCAATTGAAGAAATCCAAAAACATTGTGAAGATATTTTGGAAAGAACAACAATTGACGTGTTAGTCGATAATTTGGATAATATTTTGTCAGGTGGTCGTTTGGGCAAGATGGCAAGCATGTTAACTAAGCTGATTAATTTAAAGGTTGTTGTCCGGTTGCGTGAAGACAGTTTGGATGTTGTGAAGAAGGGACGGAGTCGGAAAACATTCTTTAAGTATTGTGAAGAATTGAAAAAACGACATGCAGATAACCCAATTGAAGAATTATCACTTTCGAATGTTGATTGTGATGAAGAATATTTAACGAAAGTTAAGGATGCGGTATTGCCAGATAACAGCAAAGATGCAGCTTATATTGCACGCTTAACTAGTCCGATTATTATGACACATACAGGTTTAAATGCGATTGGAGTAATCACATTAGCTGTTAAGCATGAACCTGAAGAATACAAATAAAAAACTGCAAATATAAAGAGGCTGTGATGTAAATCCAGCTTCTTTTTGTATTCGCATAATCAAAAAAACAGATATGGCTGTAAGTTTACAATAAAGTTGTGACATAAGTCCAGCCTCTATTTCTATATCTGCATAATCGGGTTCCAAAACAAACAGGCATGTTTGTAAATTCAAAAACCTCCGAATCAATACCACGGTAATTCGTTCGTTTTTTTCTTACAACATGCCTATTTTTGGCGTTTTGTCACACCTTCTTTTTACAACACACCTGTTTTAGTGTTTTGTGACAATTTTTATTTCAACAGACCAAGTTTCTTTTTCAAAACTAAAATTCGGTAGACGGAATTGTTGATTTGTTTTTCAGAAATTTGATGCTGTTTTACTGCTTTCTCAATTGCAGGAATTCCAGTAGCATAATTTTTGCTTAAAAGCATGTCATTACCTGCTTTGACGGCTTGAACATCTGCATTGATTTGCTTTTTTTGAGCGAACTTGGTGATAGCGTCCATTCCTAAGTCATCGGTAATAATAACGCCAGAATAATGCAAATTATGCCGCAATACGTTGATTACTTTAGGTGAAAGCGATGCAGGGTATTGCGAATCAATTTGATTGATTATAATATGTGATACTAATACTGCATCAGCGTGTGCTTGAATTCCGGCTTTAAAAGGTAAAAAGTCTTCTTTTTTAAAGTCAGTAATTGATTTATTTGTTGATGCAAAGCCAGTATGAGTATCTCCGGCAGTTCCATAACCCGGGAAATGTTTTAATGTAGCAGCGACATGCTGACTTTGGATAGTAGGAATTACTTTTTTGATATAATCAGCAGTTTGCTGGTAGTTCTTACCAAAAGTTCGTGGATAAATGAAACTATTAGGATCGTTTGAAACATCGGCTACGGGAGCAAAATTCCAATTAATCCCTAAATTATGTAAAATAGCAGCCGTTTGTTTTGCTTCATTAACTTCTTGTTGCATATTTTGGTTTAGTTTCATTGGTGCTGGAAATTGACGGTTGTTTGTAAGTTGAGGATTATCGTTTAAACGTGAAACTGTTCCACCTTCTTGATCAGTTCCGATAAATAGCGGAATAGAACTTGCTTGTTGCAATTGTTTCATTTTATTTTTAAATTGTGCGGGGGTTTGATTTTGAAAATCACTTCCGAAAAGGACAACGCCGCCAAGATGGTATTTTTTAATATCACTACACATTTGATTATTATCGCCAGAACTAGGGGTGAAGTACATTTGAGCAATACGGTCCTGCAAACTCATTTGTTGAACCTGTTTCATAATTGCTTTATCAGTTGCAGCTGAAACTGATGATTTACATAAAAATATCCCACAGAACAGACTGCATAAAATAATGAATAAATTTCGTTTTTGATTAGACATAACTATCTATCTTTCCTCCGATATAATTTCAAAAATATTATAATTTCTTTCAAGTAAAATTAATAGTCCATTCTTTAAAAATCTTTACAATTAGGTTACAATAACAAATGTAATCTAAAGAAAGAGAGCGGATTTGAATGGCAAAAAAAGATAATCAACAAACAGTGCTTTTTAGCCCAGATGGAAAAGAAAGTGTTGTTGGGGCGGTTAAGCACGATTCAACCAAACAAACTACGAAAAAGAAAGTTAATTACTTTAAATGGTTAGTAAAATCATGGATGCATCCAGCTGCTGAAACAGAAGGTTCAAAGTGGTTCGGAATTACAACTTTGATTGGCGAATTATTGCTGTTCTTTGTTGCATTGTATGCTTTCTTCCACAAAGCATTGGCAAATACAGTGTTTGACATCAACAATATTTTCTATATGTTAAACGGTGGTAAGTCAAATGCAGCTGAAATTTTAGTTTATTCTAAGTTATTCTTATATAGTTTGATTTCAATTGCAGTGATTTTAGGAGGTACTTACTTAATTAATCGTTACTTGGTATCAGGTGAAAGAGAAAGTTTCTGGGATTACATGAATCGCGTTGCACACTACAGTGGCTTAAATGTAATCTTTACTTTAATCATCTTGGTATTAGGTGTGATTGGAGTTGGCGGTCGCGTAATTTCAATTTTAACAGTCTTCTCATTGTTCATTTTTGGAATTGCAGTGTTAGTTGCAGTTGTTGGCCGTTCAAATGAAGAAGGATTAGATAAGGTTTATGCCGGAATCGTAACCGGCTTAGTAATTGGCCTCGGATACTTTGTATTCTACTTGTTGGCATCACGGATTTTGTTAAGTATTCTTTCAATCGGAATGTCAGCATTGATGCAAATGATGTTAGGCCAATAACCTCTACCATGGCAAAGTAAGGGAGGGTGTGACAAATGTCGCTCCTTCCTTTTTATTAGGATAAAATTTTGGAGGGTGAAAAATGTTTCCAGAACGCTTACGGGCATTAAGACAAGGACGCGGTTTGTCTTTGCCGGAATTAGCAGATGAATTAAACCAATCAATGATCGATTATCCACGGGAACGTGCCAATACTGGTCCTCAAATCGGTAGTTGGGAACGTGGAGTCAATGCACCATCATATATTGAAATGATGAAGTTAGCTGACTTTTTCAATGTTTCATTAGACTTTTTGACAGGCAGAGAGTATACCGAAATTGAATTAGATGATTTATTTGCTTCAAATGCAAAAATGAATTTTGATGGCCATCAGTTGACTAGTGCAGAAAAAACAGCAATTTACGGCATGATAAAGGGCTATTTGCATGGCAAAGCAGCTGCCAAAACAACTCCCTCAAAAACAATTGATGAATTGACTTTACCACTTGATGAATAGTTTCAAAGAATTGTTTAAGACATTTGAAAAGTTAATTGAGTCTATGTTACGGTAATGGGGTTGATTATCTAAGTAAGGGAGATTTTAATTGTTACACTTTTTACAAAATTTATATGGACCATTTTTTGATTTGAATAATTGGAAAACGGTGATTGAATCCGGTCAAGACTGGATGATTATTTTATCATTAGTATTAATCGAATGTTTGTTGTCAGTGGATAATGCAATTGTTTTAGCGGCACAGACTCAGAAATTACCTACCAAAAAAGAACAAGAAAAATCATTATTTTATGGTTTATGGGGAGCTTATCTTTTCCGTTTCTTGTTAATCGGAGTAGGAACTTACTTGATTCGTTTCTGGTGGATTAAAGTAATTGGTGCCGGTTATTTACTATATTTATCCGTTAATCATTTTTGGAAGATGGCTCATCCTGAAAGTGAAGAACAGAAAAAACAAAAGAAGCCGCGGAAACGATTATTGCCGCTTTTCTGGTCAGTAGTGGTTTCGATTGAGTTAATGGATATTGTTTTCTCAATTGATTCGATTTTAGCTTCATTGGCAATTTCACCCAATCCGGTAATCGTGTTAATCGGTGGAATGATTGGAATTTTATGTATGCGGGGAATTGCAGAAGTTATTATGAAATTAATGGAAAAGATTCCTGAATTGGAAGTGATGGCATATGCTTTAATTGCTTTGATTGCGATTAAACTATTTCTTTCAATTCCAGCAATTGATATTGAAATTCCAGCAGGTATCTTCGGCATGATTGTCTTAGCTGCGGTAATTATCACATTGGTTGTGCATCAAATTCGGACTAAAAAAGCGTAAGATTAAAAGTGAACTTGAATTTTTTGAGATTTTTCGGTAAAATGAATGGTTGTTAATGTGTGAAGGGAGGTTAGTCACATGTCACAAAATACACATATTGGTGCAGCTAATGATCGCCGCCCAGTAAACCACAAGAACATCAAGAAGCGTCGTAAACAACACGAAGCAGTATTGAACTTCTTAAAGGAACGCGATGAAGCTGACAAAGCTAGCAAGTAATTGAGTCTGCGCGGTTTCAGCCACGTGGAGCTCAAGCAGTGATGTGCACTTTCTCGAGGAGTAGCATTGCTGAACAGAGTTTCAATTAATTGAATACAAAGAAGCTCCACATGGTCGTGTAAGTGCGATTATGTGGTGTTTTTTTATTGTGACATTAAATATTATGGGAATTTTAGAAGTTAAGCACCTCTCAATGAGTTTTGCAGAGAAGCAATTATATCAAGATGCATCATTTGATTTAAATAAAGAAGATCACATGGGAGTGATTGGCCAAAATGGTGCAGGAAAATCAACGTTAATCAAGTTAATTACAAAACAAATCTTTCCCGATGAGGGGCAAATAAAATGGCAAAAGAAAATCAAGGTCGGCTATTTAGATCAATATGCGCAAAGTGCTCATGACCTGACAATTATTGATTTTTTAAAAAGTGCATTTCAAGATTTGTATGAAATTGAACAAAAACAGGCCGAATGTTATCGTTTGTATGCTGAAAACATGGATGAACAATTATTAGAACAGGCTGGCAAGTACCAAGAAATTTTGGAAGCCCATGATTTTTATAATTTGGATACTCAAATTGAACAAGTTATGCAAGGACTTGGAATTGACAGTTTAGGCAAAAAACGGCAAGTAAGCGACTGTTCAGGCGGCCAACGTTCTAAGATTATTCTGGCAAAATTATTGTTGGAAAAACCTGACGTCTTGTTGTTAGATGAACCGACAAACTACTTGGACACTGAACACATCGAGTGGTTAACCGATTTTCTGAATGATTTTACAGGTGCATTCATGGTAATTTCACATGATTATGATTTTTTAGAAAAAATTACTAATACAATTATTGATGTTGCGTGGGGAAAGATTACCAAATATACCGGAAGTTTTAAGGCGGCTATCAAGCAAAAAGAAATTAAGAAAGAAGTCCAACGCAAGGCCTATGAAAAACAACAACGCCAAATTGAAAAAGATGAAGCTTATATTCGTAAAAATAAAGCTGGTAGTCGATCAAATATGGCTAAATCTCGGGAAAAACGGCTGGCTAAAATGAAACGAATTACTCCGCCAAGCGATAATTTGCAGGCACATTTTAAATTTCCAGTTTTGGAATTATTGTCAGCAAATACGTTGACAGTGCAAAATTTAGTTGTTGGTTATGAAAAACCATTACTTGCACCGGTAACTTTCTCATTGATACATGGTGAAAAAATCGTCTTAAAAGGTTTTAATGGAGTTGGAAAATCAACCTTAATTAAATCAATTTTAGGTAAAATTAAGACTTTTGGCGGAACAGTTAAATTTGCAGATGCCGCAGTGATTAATTATTTTGATCAAGATTTAGTTTGGAATAATCCGGAACTTACACCATTGCAAATTATTCAAAATCAATTTCCAAAATTAGAACCGAAAACGATTCGTCAACGATTGGCACGGGCAGGAATCAACGCTGCAAATGCAATGAAACCGATGAAATTGTTAAGCGGGGGCGAGCAGACTAAAATTAAATTATGTATGTTGGAACTTACACCTTGCAACTTTTTGATTTTGGATGAACCCACAAATCATTTGGATGATGAAACGAAAAATGCATTAAGATCGGCGTGTCAGAATTTTTCAGGAAATATTATTTTAGTAAGTCACGAACCTAGTTTTTATGAAGGCTGGGCAGATAAGATTTTGGACGTGGAAAATTTACGACAAAAACAACGTTAATTCAGAAAAATTTGAAATTAAGATGTAATTTTCGGTATATTAGAGATGTAGCAAATAATAGAGAGGCATTTTTTAAATGGAAAAGAAAAAAAGCCGTCAATGGCTCAAATGGCTGGTTGCAATTGTCTTAGTGTGTGCAACAGCTGGTACATATGTTTATATCCATCATTTAGAAGCAGTTAAGTCTGTGAAATTAGCTAAGCAAAAGAAATATGATGAAAAGGCTGAAAAAGTAAATCGTAAGTTATTAAAAGAACAAAAGGAACACATGACAAAGCCGATTGCTTGGGATAAGCCAAGTGAAACTTTGCCATATCCTGATATTTCAAAATATAAGCACTATAAAACATATCATCGGGTATGGCTTTCAGTTAATTTAAAGAAGCAGCGTTTATACGTTCATCAAGGACCATATACCTTATATACAATGTATGCATATGGAAACCGCACGTATGAAAAAATGCAAGCCGGACAACGTACTCCGTTAGGATTGTATAAAATTCATAAGAACCGCGGTACCGATTACTACGATGCTCCGATGGCATACTACTATCATGCATGGTTGTCATATGGACCTAAAGGACATTTGATGATTCAGGCAATTCCAACTACTCAAGACGGTGAAAAAATCAAGAAAGTAACCAATGTATTAGGCAAACGGTATGAGAAGAAACATGTAGCACGTACTAATGGGGCAATTTGGGTAAGTGCACCGGATGCAAAATGGTTAGAAGAAAATATTCCTGCTAAAACTTTAATTTTAGTTCAAGATCAAAAGGATAAAAATGATCCATATCAAGTAATAAAGAAGTATTACAAGCAAAAAGAAATTCAAGAGAAATTTGGAAAAGGGGAATAAATTGATGCAAATTAAGGTCAAAGACTTTATTGATCAAGTTGTTGACGGCGATTTTATCAGTAGTGAAATGCAAACGCCAATTGAAGATTTAGATTCTGCAATCAAACAAAGTGTATCTGATTTTCAAACAAGTGTAGCACAAAATAAATTAAGCCAACAAATTATCTTAGTTCAAGGCTTTAATGAGGAAATTCGAATTCGACTAGAAAGCGGCATTATTAATTTACCATTTGCTAATATTAATCGGGTTGATAACTTTTTTGATGAACTTGAAGCACAGGTACCATTGAATTTGTACTTAATTGTTGAAGCTGCAGATTTAAATCAATCCAAATTCAGAATTGATGAGGTTTCAAGTGTGAGTCAAGTCATTGATGATCCAGCACAAACAGCTAAACATGTGATTGAAATGGTAAATCAACAGATTGATCAACTTCAAGCAAATGTGAAGCAAGCAGAAGAGAAGGATTAAAGTATGAAACAACATTTATTAGATATTCAACAAGGATTTAATTTTCGGGATTTAGGCGGATATCAAACCAAAGATGGTCATCAAGTTAAGATGCACAAAGTTGTTCGCTCTGGAATGCTCAATAACTTAAATGACCATGATTTACAGTATTTAATTGATTATGGGGTAAAGGTTGATATTGATTTTCGGTCAATAGAAGAACAAGAATCAATGCCAGACAAGGTGCCAGCTGGAGTGCGCTATTTATCAGATCCTGTTTTTCCAAAAGATGCAACGAAGAGTAATGAAAAAGCAGCATTACGGAAAAAAGCATTCTTAAATGATCCTAAAGCCGGCTATGAAAACATGTTGCAATCTTACAAAGATATTGTACTTTCGCCAAGTGCACAACATGCATATCGAGTATTTTTTGATGAACTGTTAGCTAATGAAAAGGATGGTGAAGCAGTTTTATTCCACTGTACTGCTGGTAAAGATCGGACAGGAATGGGCGCCGTTTATTTATTAAGTATTTTAGGAGTGCCAGATGATGTAATTCGTGCTGATTATCTTTCTTCAAACAAGCATTTATTATTAAATCAGCAAAATAAGCAAAAAATGTATCAAGAATTGGGCGAAACATTTTTGCAAAATATTGAAGATTTAACCCGGGTATGCGATGAATATTTAGATACTGCATTGGATTTAATTAAAGCTGAATCAGGTTCAGTAGTGCAATACTTAGAAGATAAGATCAAAGTTACTCCTGCTCAACAAGCAAAATTAAAAGAAATTTATTTAAATTAATCAGGATGAGATTAATGTCGCATTCTGACTTTTATTCCACGTAAAAGGTGGTATGATTAAATTATAGAATTTATTGAGAAATGGGGAATGACTAAATGTCAAGTGGTCAGGCGATAATCAATTTGATTATTGTAGTGATCGTATTTTACTTTGCAGCCTTTTTTGTGTCTGCAGAGTTTGCCATTGTTTCGGTACGTAAAAGTGCAATTGAAAGTGCTTTGGAAGAAGGTACCGGAAATAAAAAGAAATTGAAATTAGCTTTGCAAATGATCACTAATATGAATGAGTATCTCTCGACTACTCAAGTTGGAGTCTCAACTACCGGAATTATTTTAGGGTGGATTGGGGCTGACACTTTGTCGCAGATTTTAACTAATTTATTTGGTAAATTGCCAATTAATCACGCGACAATTGTAGCCGTCAGTGCAGTTTTAGGAGTTGTTATTCTAACATACTTGGAAGTGGTTTTAACCGAAATTGTACCCAAGAATATTAGTATTGACATGCCAATGAAAATGATGATGTTCATTGTGCGGCCATTGCACTACTTCCATGTAATCTTCTATCCATTTGTTTGGCTGCTGAATGTCTCAGCTTCTGGAATTGTCAAGATGCTGGGCTTGAAGCCGGCAGGTGAAGAAGAAGATGTCATGTCGCAAAATGAAATTTTAAATGTTTCCAAAAATTCAGTAGACAGCGGTGCCATTGATCGGGAAGACTATGTATATATGGAACGGGCCTTTGAGTTTAATGATAAGGTTGCTAAAGATATTATGGTTGACCGTACAAGTTTGGAAGTAGTAGATGTAACGGATACTGTTCGCGATGTTATCAATAAATATTTGCAAACTAAGTTTTCACGTTATCCGGTTGTTGCTAACAATGATAAAGATAACATTTTAGGATATGTTTATATTTATGATATGATTCGCCAAGCCCAAGTGGACGATACAGTTAAAGTTGCACGGGTGATGCGGACAGTCATTACAGCTCCAGAAGTTACGCCTATTCAAAAGTTACTGCAGCAAATGATTAAGAAACATGTGCCATTAGTAGTAATTTTAGATGAATACGGCGGAACGAGCGGAATTGTAACTGACCGTGATATTTATGAAGAATTATTTGGAACTGTTAAAGATGAAGCTGATGATGTTTCAACTGATGATATTATTGCGAATGAAGATGGAACATACACGGTTTCTGGAAAAACAACTTTATATGATTTTGAACGGTTCTTTAAATTTAAAGATAAAGAATTCCAAGAATCTGATAGTGTAACCTTAGCGGGATACTTATTAGAAAACTATAAAGTGAAATTAGGCACAAAGATTAAGTTAGGCAACGTAGAAATTGAAGTGACTGATTTTAAACGGAATTATATTGACTGGATGAAAGTAACTCCTTTGAAAAAAGAGGAGCCATCAACTGAAGGTTAAGCAAGGTGTGGAAGTTGAAGACGGCTTCCGCGCTTTTTTGTAAGGAGGGACAATAATGACAGATAGAATGTTGGAGCTTCAAGGCGGAGTTAATATGCGAGAATTAGGCGGTTATCAAACAATTGATGGTAAAAAGGTGAAATACCATAAGTTGTTGCGCTCAGGGAATCTGAATGAGCTGACAGATGCGGACCTTGCATATTTGGAACAATATGGTTTACGTATTGATGTGGATCTGCGTTCGCCGTCTGAAAGTGAGTATTATGCGGATCGCTATCCTGAAGCTGCAGCGTACGTTAACTTGCCAGTTTATCCATTTAGTCGAAATTTATTCAAAAATTTAGGAATTGTAAACTACATGAAAATGCACTTGGATGAAAATAATTATGCTGACCAAAGTTATGTTCAAATGTTGGTAGATAAGCATGCACTAGGAACTTTTCGCAAATTATTTGATTTATTATTAGCAAATGAAAAGCCTAATCAAGGTTTAGTTTTTCATTGTTCAGCTGGCAAAGACCGGACAGGAGTCGCAGCCTTTTTGATTCTAAGTGCACTGCAAGTTAAACCGGACCAGATTTTACAAGATTACCTGTTAACAAACTTATATTTTCAAGGAAATTCAGCTGCACAAATCAATCAGCTGGTAACGCATGATGAGCGGAATGCCTTGGCAGATAAATTAAATGCAAATTTGGCTGTGAGTGCGGAAAATTTTGCGATTTTGCATAAAACATGTACGACTGTTGCAGATTCAATGGAAGGTTATTTTGCCAAATATCTGCAATTAGACCAAAAGCAATTAGCAAAATTACGTGAGATTTATTTAGAGTAAATTTTATTTTTGTTCAATTGATACTATTAATTTAATGGCGATTAAAAGATATTGTTCGGATTAAATATTTTTTTGAGATTTATACTTGAAATTTGTACGGATTTTGTGTAATCTATATAGCAATAAAAACTTTCAAAGGAGATAGAAAGATGTCAAACTGGGATACAAAATTTTCAAAAAAAGGTTTTACATTTGATGATGTATTATTGATTCCTGCAGAAAGTCATGTATTACCTAATGAAGTTGATTTGAGTGTTGATTTAGCAGATAATTTGCACTTAAACATTCCAATTATCAGTGCCGGAATGGATACTGTTACTGAATCAAGAATGGCCATTGCAATGGCACGTGAAGGCGGTTTGGGTGTTATTCACAAGAACATGTCAATTGAACGCCAAGCCGAAGAAGTACGCAAAGTTAAGCGTTCTGAAAATGGAATTATCAACGATCCATTTTATTTAACTAAGGATAATACTGTTGTTGATGCTGAAAAATTGATGCAAGCTAACCAAATTAGCTCAGTCCCAGTAGTTAACAGTCAAGATGACCGGAAGTTATGCGGAATTATTACCAACCGTGATATTCGTTTTATTAAAGATCATACTCAAAAATTAAACGATGTAATGATTAAGGAAGACTTGGTAACTGCTAAGGAAGGTACTTCTTTAGATGAAGCACGCGATATTCTGAAGAAGAACAAAATTGAAAAACTTCCTTTAGTTGATGGTCAAGGCAGTTTATCAGGATTAATTACTTTGAAGGACTTGGAAAAAGTAGTTGAATTTCCAAATGCTGCTAAAGATGATCAAGGTCGTTTGTTAGTTGCTGCAGCCGTAGGAGTTACAAGTGATACTTTTGAACGGGCAGCTGCTTTGTTGGATGCTGGGGCAGATGCATTAGTCATTGATACAGCTCATGGCCACTCTGCTGGTGTATTGCGTAAGATTAAGGAAATTCGGGAACACTTCCCACACGCAACTTTAATTGCCGGTAATGTTGCCACAGCAGAAGCTACACGTGCATTATATGATGCTGGTGTTGATGTAGTTAAAGTTGGAATCGGACCAGGTTCAATTTGTACAACGCGAATCGTTGCTGGGGTTGGTGTACCGCAATTAACTGCAGTTTATGATGCTGCAAGTGTTGCTCGTGAATATGGCAAGCCAATTATTGCTGATGGCGGAATCAAGTACTCAGGTGATATTGTTAAGGCCATTGCTGCTGGTGGAAATGCAGTCATGTTAGGTTCAATGTTAGCTGGTACAGAAGAAGCTCCTGGTGAAACTGTCTTTTATCAAGGACGGCGTTTCAAGGCATACCGTGGAATGGGCAGTTTAGGTGCTATGGACTCAACTCATGGTTCATCAGACCGTTACTTCCAAAGTGGAGTTAATGAAGCTAACAAGTTAGTCCCAGAAGGAATTGAAGGTCAGGTAGCATACAAAGGCCCAGTTTCAAGTGTACTTTACCAAATGGACGGCGGTTTACGTGCAGGAATGGGCTACTGCGGCGCTCCAGATTTGAAGACTTTACGTGAAGATGCTCAATTTGTTCAAATTACAGGTGCTGGTTTGCGAGAATCACACCCACACGATGTTCAAATTACTAAAGAAGCACCAAACTATTCACGCGATTAATTGCTTGAATTAAATTAATAAATGTGAAATAATAACAACAACCAATCAAAATAAAGAATGTCAGAGAGCACTCATTTTGAATTAGGATAAGTTCGGAAAATTTCACGTGAAACAACAGGTCTGGGCTGGATTCAATTTGAATGCAGCTCGGGCCTTTTTGAATATAAGGAGTGGCGTTTTTTGAATAAAGCGAAAAAGAGTTATCCAGTGGAACAAATTCCATTAAAACATCGACATATGTCATTTTGGGATATGTTTGCAACTTGGATTGGAGCCAATGCAAATAATGGTACCTGGTACATTGGCGGAGTAATTGCTGCTTGCGGTTTAGTTTTGGCAACTAAAGTGTTAGTGGCTTCCTCAGTACTGTCATATTTCTTACTTTCATTAGTCGGTTTTATGGGATATGTGACTGGAATTAGCACAATGGCACTGACGAGAAGTTCATTCGGGGTGCGCGGCAGTTACATTCCATCCTTGATTAATGTAATTCAATTTGTTGGCTGGACTGCAGTAAATACTTTTATTGCAGCCACATCATTAAGTATTATTTTTCATGATTTATTTGGATGGAAAATCTATGATGCAACTTCCAATACTGGATTACTAGGAGTGATTGTCGGAATCTTGATTATGAGTATTTTGCATTTAATCAGTGTTTCGATGGGTGAAAAATCAGTCCAAATGATTGAACGAATTGGAATTATTTTCGTAATCGGTTTTGTAATTTGGGAATCCATTGTTGTTTTCCGGACAGTCTCATTTCATCAATTAATCAATTGGGTAGTTCCTGCTTCAGGTAAATTAAGTGCAGGAAGTGCGATGGATATTTTAGCAGCATTTAACTTAGCATGGGTAACAGCAGGAGCAGACTTTACTCGGTTTACTGCGAAAAAGAGTACAGCGACGCATGCACCATTTTGGGGAGCACTACTCGGTGTATTATGGTTTGCGTTAATCGGCGTAGTTTCAACCATTAGTATTGCAATTACTTCTGGTCAATTTAATCCTAATAATTCAGATCCGAGTACAATTGCTAATAAATTAGGATTAGGAATTGTGGCAATGATTGTAATTGTATTAACGAGTATGACCGCTAATGCAGCTAATTTAATGGCAGCAGCTTCTGCAGTGAATAATATTTTCCACAAGATTAAGCTTAAGAAAGCCCTCTGGATTGTTACGATTTTAGCAACTCTTGTGACCTTTATTCCATTAATTGTGGGCAGTTTCTTAGATACATTTGAAGCCTTTTTAAACTATATCGGAATGATTTTAGGCCCAATGATTGGAATTATGATTACTGATTTCTATATTTTGCATCATCAACAGTATGACGTGAATGAATTAATGAAGGCAAATGGAAAATATTGGTATC
>DXFP01000031.1 GCA_019114385.1 Candidatus Ligilactobacillus excrementigallinarum
AGTCGTTGATAGCAACGATTTCCAAGTCATCTGATACTTCAGCAATCCGACGGAATGCTAAACGGCCGATACGACCAAAACCATTAATACCTACTTTTGTAGTCATATTAATATTCCTCCTAAAAGGTAAAATTTGAATGATGAAATTCACCATTCCTTAACCATTTTTTATTATACTCCTTTATTCCAAAATTTAACAACAAATATACCCCAAAAATTTAATTAAAAATATTATGACATTGAAGTAAATTGAGAATATTTGGTGGAATAAAAGTTAGGGATAAAAGAGTAAAAGAATAGTAAATTAGGTTTTTATATTTAATTATATATAGGAAGTAAAAAAATATTTCACATTTGTAGTACTTCACACTTGTAATATATCGCAAAAGTGGTATACTAATAATCGTAGGGATGTGATAGAGATGAAGATCGATATTAAAGGTTATCTTGATCATCAAGAATTAACGATTTATCGAGTAGCCAAGATATCGGGATACGGTTACACAACTCTGCACAAGTCTTTCAACAAGGAACAATCTAAAGCAACTTCGATGAATTTGCGAGATTTGGATGCCTTAGCGCAAGCTCAACATAAAGCAATGTGGGAAGTGTTGCGAGAATTAGAAGAAGGCTATCTTGTTGATGATGACGATGATGAAAATGATGATGAATAGTAAGGTTTTGTAACCGCAGGAAGTCTTGGTTGAGTCACTTTAGGTTTGTGTATCAGTCAGACTTTTTTTAATGCAAGAATCTCTTAACTGATATATGTATAAGAAAGAATTCGGAGGTAAAGTACTATGGCTAATATTCCAGTAGGACCATTTGATAACATGGATGATATTTTTAATCAATTAATGGGAGGTATGAATGGATTTAATTCTGAAAACCGGCGTTATTTAATTAACGGTCGGGAAGTAACTCCTGAAGAATTTGCAGAATACCGTAAGACAGGTAAATTACCAAAGGGTGCAAATGCTCAAACTGCACAAATTAATGGTAAAGGCAAAAAAGATGGTATTCTTGAAAAATTAGGGCGCAACTTGACTCAAGAAGCACGTGATGGCAAGTTGGATCCAGTAATTGGCAGAAATAAGGAAATTCAAGAAACTGCCGAAATTTTATCACGGCGGACAAAGAATAATCCAGTATTAGTTGGAGATGCCGGTGTTGGTAAGACAGCAGTTGTTGAAGGTTTAGCTCAAGCAATTGTGAACGGTGATGTCCCAGCAGCAATTAAGAATAAGGAAATTATCAGCATTGATATTTCAGGATTGGAAGCTGGAACTCAATTCCGGGGCAGTTTTGAAGAAAATATTCAAAACTTAATCAAAGAAGTTAAGGAACGCGGCAATGTAATTCTCTTCTTCGATGAAATTCACCAAATTTTAGGTGCTGGCGGAATGGGCGGCGATAGCGGTTCTAAAGGAATGGCTGACATTTTGAAACCCGCATTGTCACGTGGAGAAATTACCGTAATTGGTGCAACTACACAAGACGAATATCATAACACAATCATGAAGAATGCTGCTTTAGCACGGCGGTTTAACGAAGTAACAGTTAATGCTCCAAGTGCAGCAGATACATTCAAGATTTTGCAAGGAATTCGTCCATTATATGAAAAGCATCACAACGTTGAATTGCCAGACAAGGTATTGAAGGCTGCAGTTGACTACTCAATTCAATATATTCCACAACGCAGTTTACCAGATAAGGCAATCGATTTGATCGATATGACAGCTGCTCACTTGGCTGCTCAACACCCAGTTACAGATGTTAAGGAAATCGAAAAAGAAATTGCTGCAGAAAAAGAAAAGCAAGAAAAGGCTGCTCAAGATGAAGATTATGAAGCTGCTTTAAATGCTAAGACTAAGATTAAAGATTTACAAAAGCAAATTGATAATCATGCTCAAGAACAAAAAGTAACAGCAACTGTTAATGATGTGGCTGAAGCTGTTGAAAGATTAACTGGAATTCCAGTATCTAAGATGGGTGCAAGCGACATTGAACGGTTGAAGACGATTGGCGATCGCTTGAAGGGTAAAGTAATCGGTCAAGATGAAGCCGTTGATGCAGTTGCACGTGCTATTCGGAGAAACCGCGCAGGCTTTGATGAAGGTAATCGTCCAATCGGCAGTTTCTTGTTTGTAGGACCAACAGGTGTCGGTAAGACTGAATTGGCAAAACAGTTAGCATTAGACATGTTTGGTTCAAAGGATGCTATTATCCGGTTAGATATGTCAGAATATTCAGATCGGACAGCAGTATCTAAATTAATCGGAACTTCAGCAGGTTATGTTGGATATGATGATAACAACAATACGTTGACTGAACGTGTTCGTCGGAATCCATATTCAATCATTTTATTAGATGAAATTGAAAAGGCTGATCCTCAAGTAATTACTTTGTTATTGCAAGTATTAGATGATGGTCGTTTAACAGATGGCCAAGGCAATACTGTAAACTTTAAGAATACAGTAATTATTGCCACATCTAATGCTGGGTTCGGTAATGAAGAACCAAATGGCAATGAAAAGAAAGACGAAGACATTATGAAGAAGATTGCTCCATACTTCCGTCCAGAATTTTTGAACCGGTTCAACGCAGTAATCGAATTCTCACACTTAACAAAGGATGATTTAAAGAAGATTGTCAACTTAATGTTGGACGAAGTTAACCAAACATTAGCTAAGAAGAACATTGATTTGACAGTTTCTGATAAAGCTAAGGATTACTTGATTGAACAAGGTTACGACGAAGCTATGGGAGCTCGTCCATTACGTCGAGTAATTGAACAACAAATTCGTGATAAAGTAACTGATTTCTATTTAGATAATCCTGATGTAAAGCACTTGGCTGCTGACATGCAAGATGGTGAATTAGTAATCAGTGCACGCGAAGATGCTGATAAGAAACAACCTGAAAAAGACAAGTCAACTGATCAAAAAGATGAAGAATCAGAAAAATCAGCAGACTAGTAGTTGAAAGATTATAGCAAAAGAGATTGCGGCATTATCCCGCAATCTCTTTTTTGGTATAATGAGAGCGGAATATTATTTTGAGAGGGAAATCAGAATGGCTAAAATAAAGGTTTCAGTGCCTGATGAATTAGTAAAAAAATATGACCTACATGATGGCGATGCTTTTCAAGTCAGTGCTAAGAATGGTGAGATTCAATTAAAAAAGAATCAACATACAAATAACAAACGGCAATTCAATGTTATTTGGCTGGTGTTGGCATCCATTATTACAAGTGTTGTATTTTGGGCATACATCAATTTGATACATTTGAGACAGGTTCCATTGGTTGGGAACCAGTCGATTGCGAGCGGCTTGATTGTTTTTGGCGGAATTTCAGGAATGATCATGTTCAGCATTTATTTCATTATGAACCGGAAAAATATTACTACAAATTACTCTGCGCGTACATTTTGGCGGACTTTCCCAGTGATTGTGATTTCATTTGTACTGATCTTGTCTTTGGCATTGATGTGTATTTCATGGGGCTTAGGACATATTTTTACAGGAATTACATTTGGACGGTTTACCACGATGGTACTGTTCTTTGTCTTTGTATTAACAATTAACTATATAATGGTTCGGATTGGTTTAGCAGTGGATTATGAGATGCTGACAACTATTATGATTTTAGTGATTACTAGTGGTGCAGCAATGTCAATGGCCTCTAACGGAAGAAATTGGTGGCAGCATAACTTAAGTTTCTTAGGAACGAAACATGCAAATAATAGTTGGCAATTTAATTTAACATTGGTTTTTTCAGCATTATTAATGGTCGCTCTTGTTGATTATATTTTTGTTTCATTACAAGATGTAATTCAAAATTCATGGCGGATGATTACGTTGCGAATCTTACTGACTTTAACTGCTTTGGATGTAGGTGCAGTCGGAATTTTTCCAAATAATGCTAATTTTCACGTTTTGCATGATCGGGTAGCAAGCTACTTGGTGTATTTTATCGTAATTTTAATTGTAGGAATCCGGTGGCTGCTTCCGGAAGTTGGTAAACGATTCTTAGCAATTTCATATGCAATGTGTGTGGGCTTGGTATTAGTTGATTTAATGTTTAAGCCGTTCCATTTAATTTCATTAACGGCATTTGAATTGATTGCATTTGTAT
>DXFP01000032.1 GCA_019114385.1 Candidatus Ligilactobacillus excrementigallinarum
CAAACACAAGTTGTTGGTAAGGGCGACGGCCAAGTAGTTAAGGTTGCTTCATGGTACGACAACGAATCAGGCTTCACAGCTCAAATGATCCGTACATTAGAAAAATTCGCAAGCATGCTTTAAGATAAAGCCTGTTAGTGAAATCTAATTTACAGGTAAAAATAGGATGTGCAATAATTGCACATCCTATTTTTTTAGATATGGCAAAACGAACATGGCTGTTTTGGAACCCGATTATGCGGATATAAAATTAGAGTTTCAATCTTTTTTTATGATTTCACTTTTCTTTCATAACTTATTTTTACGAGATTGAATAAATTAAAGCAATAATATAAAATAAAGTTATAGATAAAGTTTATCATTATGAAGAGGGTTAAATTATGTTCGATCACAAGTTAATCACGTTTTTAACAGTGGCTAAAGTCGGCTCATATACTAAAGCAGCCGAAGAACTTTATATCAGTCAACCTGCTGTTTCACAACAACTTAAAAATTTGGAAGAAGAACTTGATGTTAAACTTTTTACGTATAAGAAAAGGAAGTTGCATTTAACACAAGCCGGCAAACAATTATTATTGTTCGTTGAATCCTTGCGTTCACAAAGCAACAAATTCCGAGAACATTTGCATGCTATTCCTAAAAACAAACGGCCTTTGCATTTAGCAGCAACTCAATCACTTACTAATTCAATGCTGCCTGATTTGATTTCTTTTGTAAATGAAAAGCATCCGGAAATCATTCTGCATTGTGATATTACAAATACTAAAGAATGCTTATCACAACTGCATTCAGGTAAACTTGATTTTGCTCTTGTTGAAGGGAATTTTGATACAGAACAATTTACTGCGCGTCCTCTATTTGACGAACCGTTTATTGCAGTTGCTTCTCCTAAATTAGGTCTTGATTCTAACAAAAAATATAAACTAAACGAATTGCTTGATTTCCCATTGATTTACCGGGAAAGCGGATCTGGTTCCTATGCAATTATGCAACAAATTTTAGGAACTCAAAACTTAAAAGTCAGTGATTTTGATAAACGAACTCAAATCAGTAATCCTGAAACCATCAAGCAAGTCCTTGAAACCGGCGTAGGAATTAGTTTTATGTATCGTGGTATCGTTGCTAGACAATTACACGATGGTACCTTAATGGAAGTTCAATTAAATTCAATTAACATCACTCACCCAATTTATTTAGTATACTTAAACAACAATTACTTTGAAAAAGAATACTTACAACTATTAGATGAATGGCTTCCAACCTATCACGAATAAAAAAATGCACCATTTCTGGTGCATTTTTTATTTGTGAAATTTACGTAACACTGCGGAATTTATTGGTCTTCCATATTTTAGTCAAACTATAGAGTATAAGTATGAAGTATTCGAATTTTTACTCCACCCACCATCCGTTCGTGTTCCGTAGTTTACATCACGCTTGACTTAGTCCTTAATATATATCAAATGTTCATTCACAAAAGCATCCAATCCCTGCATTCCCAATTCACGACCAAAGCCTGAATGTTTCACTCCGCCAAACGGAATTTCTGGAATCGAATCCCAACCGCTATTAATGAATGTCATCCCTGTTTCAATTCGCGATGCCACTTGCTGGGCATGTTCCAAATTTTGTGAAAAGACTGTTCCACCAAGACCAAATTTGGAATTATTAGCTAATTTGATTGCCTCATCTTCTGAATCAACCGCATAAATCATTGCTACTGGTCCAAATAATTCTTGATCAAAAATTGGATTATCTGGTGTGATATCAGTCAAAATTGTTGGTTCAAAGAAAAATCCTTGACCTGTGACCGCATGACCGCCCATCACCAACCGCGCACCATGTTGCACTGCCAAATCTACCTGCTGCTGCAATTTTTGCTGAGCAGCCTTTGATGATAGTGGAGCAAGGGTTGTCTCAGGATTCATTGGATTTCCCATTTTTAATTTAGAAAAAGCAGTTTGCATCAATTCAATAAATTCCGCCTTTTGTTCTGCAGGTACAATAAACCGTTTGGAAGAAGTACATACCTGGCCAGCATTGTCTAAACGAGCTGCCGGAGCCACCTTACGCAACAAATTCCAATCTGCATCTGCCAACACAATAAAGGCATCATTTCCACCTAATTCCAAAGTCGCTTTCTTTAAATTCTTACCTGCTTCTTGGGCTACACTAGCACCGCCGCGTTCTGAACCCGTTAAACAAACTCCGGCTACACGATCATCCGCAATGATTCGTGCCACTTGGTCATAATCAATAAACAAATTCGTCAGCGCTCCTTTTGGCGCACCTGCTTCTAATACTAAATCTGCAAATGCTTGAGCAGAAGTTGGACAAATCGAAGCATCCTTTAACAGCATTGGATTTCCAACCATATAATTTGGTGCAAATACCCGAACGATTTGATACAAAGGAAAATTCCACGGTTCAACTGCCATAATAATTCCAGTGGCTTGCTTTACATACTTAGCCTTTCCCATTGGTACTTGAAGCTCAACAGGTTGCAGCATCTTTTCTGCATTTTTTGCATAATACTCAACAATTCGAACGCATAAATCGACTTCTGCTTGGGCTTCAGTTAACAGCTTTCCCATGTCATATACAATCTTTTCTGATAATTGCTGGCGTCGATCCTTCATCAAGGTTGCAATCGCTAATAATTGCGGTTTACGTGAAGCCACCGTTTCATTTCTCCATTTTTGATATAATGCATGCGCTGTATCTAAAGCTTGATTCACCTCTTGATCAGTCGCATTGGGATAAGCATACATTTGCTTCCCCGTGTACGGATAAATAGTTTGGTAAGTCATAACTTTCTCTCCTTTAGCAATAAAAAAAGTAAATCGATTAGAAATTCTAACTACCAATCGATTTACTCCATTATAATATAAAGTTTTTAATAAGTCACCAAAATATTCTTGCAAATTACAAATTAATCTGATACACGATTTTTGAGCACTTCACATTGCACGTGAATTTTACCTTCTTGATCCTTTTCGTAATATACCCCTTGAATTTCAGGAACAAAACCGTCAAACTTTTCCATTGCTCCGACTAATGTTTGGAAATAATCAACATCTACTCGTTGCCATTTTTCACCAGGAGCAACAATAAATACTCCAGGTGGATATGGTAAGGCACCCTCCATTGCAATTCGTCCTTCAACCTGATTTAAATCACATAATTCACTTTTTTGATGACGAAATTTCAAATCTGCTTCGGCTGGTTGGAGTGAATAATCCTGCATGTTATCTTTTTCAAACAATGCTTGCTGCAATTGAAAAGTATGATGTTCTTTATAATATTCATGCATTTCTTGGCACAACTGTTTAATGGTGTAGCCTGCATATCGGCGTTGATATTGTTGATATAGATCAGGTAAAGTAACTGATAATGGAGCATCTTCCAAATATAATTGTTCAAATTCCAACAAAGCACTCATCAATGCATCCAAATCGCTATCTGTATCACCCGGAGTCAATAAGAACAATAGTGAATTCAAATCTGCTTTAGCTTTTAAAATATGATGCTCAGTTAAAAATTCCGCTACCACAGCTCCCGGGATTCCTTCCTTTTCATATGCTACTCCCGCAACATCAATTCCTGGAGTTTGAATCGTCAATTTCAACGGATCAATGATTGCTTCGCCTTTTGCTGTATGGTTAAAGCCATGCCAATCATCTGTTGGATTCAATTTCCAATATTTTTGATCATGCGCTAATTTTTCAGTTGGAATATCTTCCCATAAACAACCGTCAACTTCAATAGGAACTAATGGCCGGAATAACTTAGACTGTTTAATCAATTGCTTGCGCCATTCGATTCCCTTTTCCAAAATCGATTGCCACCACTTGCGATTGCCATCTGCTCCTGCCAAATAAGAGTTCACTGTCATTGAAGCATACAACGGATAATTATAGCTAGAAGTTACATATTTCAGATATGCATTATTAAAATGTTTATGGTCAACATACCGGTCTTGCCCCTTAATATGGGCGTCCTTTTTCAAAATTTGCGAAGCTGAACCCATTCCGGTTTGTTGTTTATGTAATGATTGGGTTACCAAAATTCCTGGATCTTCTGGACCATATTCTTGAGTAAGAGGTGACAAATCCCGCATCAAATCAACAAATTGTTCAAAGCCGCCCCATGCACAGTCAAAAAGAACATAATCACATAGTTTGCCAATTCGATCTAACAACCATTTTGCATTATAAAAGACACCATCATAAGTTTCAGCCTGAATGACTGCCATTCTGAACGGCCGTTTTTGCTTAGCTTTTTGCGGATCGATCTGTGCCGCTGCTTTACGTAAATAATCCTCATTTAAAAAATGCGGATCCATTTCTCCAATTAATCCCAATGCATTGCGATCAGTTGGCAAATAAACTGGTTTTGCGCCATTCATAATTAAAGCTCCATTATAAAGTGATTTATGATTGTTTCGATCAAATAATACTAAATCATCTGGCCGCAAAATTGCGCTGGCACAGATATCATTGGAACCTGTTGTACCATTTGGACAGAAATAGACCTTATCAGCATGATAAACCGCAGCTCCTTTTTGTTCTGCTTCCAATGGTGAACCGGCATGGGTCATTGTGTCCCCTAATTCAGCTACAGTGTCACTCGTATCGGCATAGAGTAAGTTGTCTCCGAAAAAGCGGTTAAAAACTACTCCCGCTGGATGTTTGGCATTATATCTTCCATTATGATGTCCCGGAGTAGTAAAACTAACTGGCCGATTTTCTGAAAAATGGACCAAATCACGCAAAAAACGCGGTACATTTTCATTTACATAATCCTGTGCTTTATGCTCTATTTCCTGGGAAATTTTAGCTGCATCATGTGCTAAATTAACAGTTACAACTGGAATATCTAATGCTGAACGTTCACGAATTGCAGTTGCCATTCGATCTTCTGCTAAACTATTTTGATCAATCACAATTGCCGCTAACGATGCCCCATCTACTTGCGCATTCAATTCAATTTGTTCCCAATCTGCTGGGATATACTGCATTAAATTTTTCGGTGCAGCAATTTTCAAGTATTTCATCTTTTTCAACCCTCTTTTCAAAATTTTCGAAAAACGCCTTTGCTATTTACATATTTTGCATTAAACTATATAAGTATGTGTTTTACAATCATTCGCATATTTATTATTAGTTTACATATATAAGTATAACCAAAGGAGGAAAATAATGCAGTATAATGCTGGTTTCAGCTGGAATAAAGCTCCAGCAATCATCCGTTAATTTGAAACCTAAAATTAAATGAGAGGAAGAATCAAATTTATGGATGATTTAACACCTAAAAAACATTATATGAGTTGGCCAGTAATTGCCCTGCTGGACTTCGTTACAATTATTAGTTTTGAAAATATTTTCTATCCATTTCAAAACCAAGGGCTCTCAGTTGTTGTTTCATGGATTTTCTTACTGTTCTCATATGTTATCCCTTACGCTTTAATCGCAACTCAATTAGGACTAACATTCGGCGGTCAAGAAGCTGGAGGACTGGCTTCTTGGATTCGACGCGGAACTCACAGTGATTTATTCGGATATGTAACTTCATGGATGTATTGGACACAAACTATTCCTTACTTAGTTGACGTTTCAAACTCTGTTGTTGTTTCTATCAGTTGGATTATCTTAGGAAACGCCTCATTGAACCAGCACATGTCAACTACAACATTTGGTTTGATGACCTTTATCATCATTTTGTTATTTATTATTTTTGAAAACAAAGTTAAGAACTCCCTCGAAATTCTTTCAATTATCGGTGGAGGTGCCATGTTCTTAATCTCAATGCTGTTCGTTTTCATGACAGTCTGGGCATTAACTCACGGCGCACATGTAGCAACTCATTTTAGTTTACAAGCTTTTAAACCAAGCTTTAGTCTGCATTATTTCTCAACGACAGGACTTTTGATCTTCGCAATGTCTGGTGCTGAATTAGCTGCTCCATACATTAGTCGCTTGAAAAATCCAAAACGTGATTTTCCTAAAGCAATGTGGGCCTTAGCATTAATGACTGCCTTCTTAACCATCTTCGGAACATTAGCTTTGGCTGTCTTTTTCAATGCTAACCACATTCCTTCAGACTTCAAGATGAACGGTCCATACTATGCCTTCAAGTTACTTGGTGAACAATGCGGCTTAGGTAAATCATTGATGTATGTCTTTGCCTTTGTTCAATTGTTCTTCATGCTAGCTCAATTGGCAATCTTAATTGATGCTGCCAGCCGGGTATTTGCTAGCGATACTGCTTCTAAGTACATGCCAAGCTGGTTAACAAAGAAAAACAAAAACGGTCGTCCAATCAACAGTTACATCTTAACTGCTGGAATTAGTTTATTGATCTTGCTATTGAGTGGAACTTTGCCAAGCATCAACTCAATTTATAACTGGTTATTGAACTTAAACGGAATTGTATCACCATACAAGACCGCCTTAGTCTTCGTTGCCTTCATCGCAATTCGGTGGCATCAAGATGAATTCAAATCTGACTACGTCTTTATTAAAAACCGTAAAGGCGCCTTGGCAGTCGGTTGGTGGTGCTTCATCTTCACTTTCGTTTGTGCAACCATGGGATTCATCCCTCAAGACGCAAATCCAGGAACAGCAGCCTTCAATCATCAATTAATGATGAACTTCTTAACTGTCGGTTTCTTAATTGTTCTTGGATTCCTCTTACCACTATTACGGAAGTTGGAAATGAAACGCAAAGGAATTACAGAATAATATTGGATACAAAAACAGAGGTTGTGACATAAGTCCAGCCTCTATTTTTGTATCTGCATAATCGGATTCCAAAACACTAAAGAATTTCTCCACTAATCCATTATCCAAGCTATTTCTCTTAATATTTTTAAATAGATATTTTCAGTTCTTAGATATAATAATTCTTCAAGTTTCTTGATTTTTTTATCTTCCTTTAAAAAACGCATTAAAAAAACACCTCAAATCTTAGATTTTTTGTCCAAGATTTGGGGTGCATATCTTTTGGGTTTATCATTTTTAATTTCATCACTCATAGTTTGTCCCCCTTCCTATGCGAAACAAAAAACATACAAAAACTAATATATTAGTTCACCTAAAGTGTATGCTTTCTTTTGCATTTTGTAAACCCTTTCACAAAAACTTAAAATACTATTTTTATTGATATAACAGCAACAAATCAATAATATTTCTAATACATTTAAGAAATGAGCAAAATATCTTTGCTTTTAATATTTCAACAGTTCGTTTATGTAATATATCAGTTTGGCGTTAGTTTACTCAGCGTTTGAGAATACGATATAATATATTGCGGATTGGAAATGAGAGGCATTAATATTATGAAGACTACAACTGATAAGATTTATCATAAATTATCACTCGAAATATTAAATTTAACACTAAAACCTGGAACAAAAATTCAAGAAAAAAAATTACAAGAAGAATTGGAAATTGGTAGGACGCCATTACGTGAAGCGTTAGTAATTTTAAAAAATGATGGGTTAATCAAAACGATTCCTCAAAGTGGTACCTATGTAACATACATTGATTTAAAAAATGCGCTTGCAGCTCGTTTTATGCGTCAAGCAATTGAGCAAAAAATCATTGGTAAAGCTGCTACAATGCCTGATAAAAAATTATTTTCTCCTGCTCAAAAAATTATCGATAAACAGTTTGAAGCTGCTAAAAATCACAACATGCTTGATTTTTTTAATTACGATAATCAATTTCATCGCTTTTTTTATACTGTAACAGGTAATCAGCAAATTTTAGATTGGATGATTCCAATTTGTTTTCAATTACATCGTTTTCGATACCTGCGTGTACATGATGAGCATTTAGACTGGGAAAAACTAATCAACGGACATCAGGAAATCTTGAATGCTATCTTACACAGCAATGTTTATTTAGCTGATGCTCGTATTTTCAATCATTTACATCTGATGTTAGAAGAAGCTGATCAAGTCATGCAAGATTTTCCTGATTATTTTGAAAATAAATAAGATAATAAATATCCCCTCTCAACAACTGCTGAGAGGGGATATTATTATCTTATTTACCGTACAACCAAAACGGAAATTGGTGCATATTTTGCCATATATGCTGCTTGAGAACCAAAATATTTCTCAATTCCTTCCTTAGCAAGCGCACCAATAATTAATAGATCGGGATTGACTTGCGGAATGATTTCTTTAACAATCGTTTCACCCGCATCACCTTGTCCAGTGATTGTATGTACTTCACGTACACCTGCTTCTTCTGCGATTTTTTGATATTCCTTAACGTGTTTATTTAATTTATCAATTTGTTTATGTATATAGTCGGCATCTAAAATTTGATAAACATTCATTTCATCTTTTTCTAAAATTGAAGTGATATATAGTGCCGCGTTCATTTCAATTGCACGATTCATTGCAACCCGAAATGCTAATTGAGCGTCTTCCGAATCATCAACTCCGACTAAAATCCGCTTAATATTTTTGATTTTTTCAGTATCCATACTATTCACCCTGTCTTTCACATTAAATGCAAATTCTTACTTCCCGTTCATATATTTATTATAATTCATTTAGCTTGTAAAAATGAAGCCTGATTTTATTTGTGATATGGTGCGCCAGCATTAATCATAAATGCTCGATAAATTTGTTCCGTTAATACCAAGCGCATCAACTGATGAGGCATCGTGAAACGTCCAAATGAAATTTGTGTATTGGCGCGTTTCAACACTGCTGGAGATAATCCCAGTGAACCCCCGATTACAAAAGTTAAATCACTAGTCCCATAAGTTATTAAATCCTTAATTTCTTTAGCAAAAGCTTCAGATGTTCGTTCTTTACCCAAAATCGCCAACGCGAACACATATTCCTTGTCCTTAATTTTACTCAAAATTCGTTGACCTTCGACTTCTTTAACCTTTTCCATTTCAGCTGCACTCAATTTTTCAGGAGCTTTCTCATCTGGAACTTCTACAATTTGAAATTTACAAAATTTACTGAGTCTTTTCGAATATTCTGCAATTCCTTGTTTAAAATATTTCTCTTTTAACTTACCCACACACACAATTTTGATATTCATTTTTTAAGATCATCCTTTTCCACAAAGTTATCCACATATCCACAAGTTAATTATCAATATCTTGTACGAACAAAATTTCGCCCCAATATTTTGATTCTGTGTTTTTTCAAATCCACAATCACAAATCGACTTTTTGTTTATTATCATTTTGTGAAACATCGTCCTTAAATCAATGTTTATCACTAGTTTCACGTTTTAAGCTAATCTTCATTTTTTACTTTTCCACAACTGTTCACAACTTTGTGGATAACTTTTATTTTTCAATTGTGTTTTATTCCCAACTATTTTGGGGATAAGTTGGGGATAACTCAATTAATATTTTTGCATACCCGCTATTTTTTCGCAAGTTACCGTCTTGCGTTATAATAATGGCGAAAGAAGGTCGTTACTATGGCTGAAATGCTGACAAAAACCATCGAAATTGTTAAAGTTCCATCCTTTAATCCACGTGCATTCGGATCTACCCGCAATTACGTTGTTCGTTGTACAAAATGTGGGCATGAACAAGAAATTAACGCTGATTTTTGGCTTGATTACTTAAAACATCCTTTTTGCAAATATTGCGATAATTTGAATCAGAAAAAATAATAATAAATTCAAAAACGGGCATACTGTAAGTAAAAATCTCGAAGTATTGGTTCAGAGATTTTTTACAAGTATACCCGTTTGTTTTACCCAATTATACAGAAAATAACAAAAGAGGCTGTGCCCAACCTCTCTTGTTATTCACCATCAATGCTTTTAATTACCTTCATTTGAAGCTGCAGAAGTATTTGAATCACTTGCTTCCAGCGTCAATTGAATTGTTGCTTTCTTCAAATCACCATTGTGATAGTATTCAATTTCTACTTTATCGCCAAGTTTATGTGAATATAACGCTTCACGTAAAGTTGCTAAGTTTGTAACTTTCTTACCACCTAATCCGACAATTACATCGCCTTTTTCAATGCCGCTGCCTTTAAGTGGTGAATTAGAATTAATCTTTGCTACTACGATTCCACCATTTACACTTGATGGTAATTTCAATACACTTTGTTGCTGTTCTTCTGGTACATTTGTTAAATCAATTAATGAAATTCCTAAGGCTGGGCGAATCACCTTACCATTTGCAACCAATTGATTAATGATTGAAACCACTTCGTTACTTGGAATAGCAAAGCCCATTCCTTCAACTGAAGTAGCTGAACCTGAACTTGATCCCGTACTTGAAAGTTTCATTGAGTTAATTCCGATTACTTGACCAGCTAAGTTAATTAATGGACCGCCTGAGTTTCCAGGATTAATCGCTGCATCTGTTTGAATAACAGTTTCTTGACCAGTTGTGACTCCTTGGCTGTTCTTCACATCAATTGTCCGTTTCTTAGCGGAAATAATTCCTTCAGTTAGTGAAGTAGCATATTCTGAGCCTAATGGAGAGCCGATTGCCAATGCAGTTTGACCAACTTGAATATCATTTGAATTACCAAATGATGCAACTTCAGTTACGTCTTTGGCATTAATTTTCAACACTGCCAAATCAGAAATTGCATCATGACCAACAACTGTTGCTGGCAATTTCTTTCCGCTGCTCATCAAGACTTCAACTTTATTTGAACCAGAAATTACGTGATTATTAGTTACGATAAATGCTGTATTCCCAGATTTCTTATAAATTACCCCTGAACCTTCACTTTCAGAAGTTTCTTTTGCATTATCACTGTCGCCGCCTAAACTGCCAAATAAATCATCAATTGAATTACTGCTGCTTGAGTAAGCTTCAACAGAAACCACGGCATCTTTAACCTTGTCAAAAGCTTTAGTGGCTTGATTAGTTTCAGTTACCTTAATGTTGCTTGTAACCGTCTTGCCTTTCCGATTATCTGTTGTGACTGCTTCACTATTAAAATGATTATAAATTGCACAACCGCCAATGATGGCTCCTCCGCCTAACATTCCTCCAAGAAGAGCAATCAAGAAAATCTTACCTGCACTCATTTTCTTTTTAAGTTTGGGTGAGTCATTCCGCTGCTCATCAGTATAATCGCCATTATATTGATTTTTATCATTATCCATGCGATTCGCCTCTCCTTTAATTTAGTTCCGTTTAATTAATTACCTTTAGATTATAAAGGCAAAGTATGAACACTTTATGAATAAAACCAAAAAAAGCCATGACAAATGAAAATGAAAAGTGCTCCAAAATTGTTAGTTTCTATCCAACAATTTTAGAACACTTTACTACATTATTATAGTTGAATTTCGGGTCATCAAGACCTGGGATTTTCCTACAAGGTAATCAATTCACTCGCCTCATCCGGATCCGTATCCAACAAATGGAAATCATGTTCTACTGCCAAATCATGCTGCTTCATAATATTTTCCACCGTCAAATGCGCCAATTCCTTAATGTTATTTTCCTTACTCAAGTGGCCAAGAAAAATCTGCTTTGTATGATTTCCCAGCACATCCATCATTGCGCGGGCTCCATCCTCGTTTGATAAATGGCCCGTATCGCCCATAATTCGTTGTTTTAAGCTCCAAGGATATGGTCCCATTCGCAACATTTCCGTGTCATGATTACATTCCAACAAATATGCCTCTGCATCCCGAATTACACCTTCTACACGTTCAGAAACATATCCTGTATCCGTCACAATCGCAAATGAATGCCCGTTATGATGCAGTTCATAAAATTGCGGATCACGTGCGTCATGCGAAACGCTGAAACTCTCAATATCCAAATCACCTAAACTTAATACTGAGTTCGGTTTAAAAAAATGTTTTTGCTCCGGCTTAATCTTTCCGATTTTATCTGCCATCGCATCCCACGTTCCTTGATTAGCGTAAATATCCATGCCGTAACGCCGTGCCAAGACACCGACACCTTTACTATGATCAGTATGCTCATGCGTCACAAACAGACTGTCTACATCTTTTAACGTTCGGCCAATTGAATTCATTAACGTTTCAATTTTCTTGCCTGAAAGTCCTGCATCCACCAACACTTGATGTTCCGGAGTTTCAATATACGTCGCATTCCCTGTACTGCCGCTTGCTAAAACGCTGATTTTCATCGCATCTTGATCTTGCACTTCACATTTCCTTTCTAATCATTCTCTTCATCCATGACAGCTCCGGTAAAGGCATTGATTCGCCGATACATTGTACTTCCCGAAGCATCATTTTTAATATAAAAGACCCAAGTTGGGATATACACTGTGTTACCATTTACTGATAACAGTTTAGAATAAGTCAAATGACTCCATTCTACCGTTGAATTACTTGGCAATTTATTATATTGATACAGCCAAATCAAAGCACGTTTTTGGCTCAAAGTTTTCCGTTCACCGCGCAAAGGCTGTACATCCTTCAAATGTCCTTGTGTATACCCTTCAACATACCCGTTTTTCACGTGAAACCGAATCTGTCCGGCTTCATCATACACTGGTTTCCCATAGATATATTGGGCATAAACAATTGTGTCGCTAGTTGACAAGGCTTCACAATACTTATAATCTTTACCATCAATAATCTGATTAGGATCATTAACAATCGTCTTTAACGTCTTTTGCGGATTATGGGTATTCAACTTAATCATGGTTGCAAAAGTCGAATTAATCAAATTATTATTGTAATTCCAGTTTTGATAATGTAAATTGCTGCCTTTGCTTTTCAAGTCATTATCATTCGGGCTGGAAACATAGTAGCCATTGCCTGCTTCATCTGAAGTCTTACCAACATTAATTTGGTCGTCGCGCATACTTTTTAACACTGAAACCGTTGTGTTTTCAGAACGATTCGTATTAGAATCCGGCACCGGACCTTGTTGAAAATATGATGAAACCAAAAAGACGTCTAAGGCGATAAACGCAACAAAAAAAATCCATTCAATTCTTTTAAAATTCACGTGATTTCCTCCTTTTAGTTTCGATTTCCAAGATTTTTATAGTTAATCCATGTGCCATTGTAGTTCACAAAATATGTTGGTGTTAAATCAACTACCATTTGTGAGGTTGGATTTTGTGACCATTCATAGCCAACTTCAATACTCTTAACCTTATTGATATTGTAATTATTACTCTTCAATGTTTGAATGACATCATTTGTTGGCGGCAAGTTAACAGTTTGATTATCATTTGGCAATGGAACTTGTAAATTATCAATTGAGAAGAGATACTGCATTGCGCCGTTTCTTTGCATTGTAATTTCATATGTTCCATAGTAGTTCGATGAAATAATTGGGTATCCGTTAATATAACTTTGATAAGTAACGGTGTTCTTTTCTGAATCATAACTTTGATACCGTACATCATCTAAAGCTACTCCGATTCGCTTCAAATTATCAAAGTTTTGCTTCAATGTCTTATTGAAAGTATCTGCCTTATTGCGATAATTTTGCCGTGCATCCCGTGAATAGTTAACCGTTCCGTCCTTACTGTCAATTACCAAACGTTGACCATTATCTGTCGTGTAAGTTGTAATTCCATTATGTTCTTTAGTTGCGATTGAGTTTGAACTAGAAGAACCTAATAAGTGCGTTACAAACAGGCTTGTATTTTCTTTGTTAATTAAATAACTATACTTCGGCACTGTAACACCCTTTGTGTAGTTTAAAATATAGTTTCCTTTATTAATTTCCTGATATTGAACCAGCGTTTGCCGAATGTCGCTGCCTTGTGCTGCCTTATACAATTTGTTAGGCAGTTTTTCTTTCAATTCAACCTTGTAAATTTTGAAGTTATTATCACTGTACAAGTAAATTGTTTGCCGGTTAGCTAATGGTAAAACGATGTGATTAAATGTTCGTTCTGCATAATGGTCAAACAATGTATGTTCATCTAACATACTTTCAAATAGTCCGATTGATACTGGACCTGAATAAGATAGGGTTAAATTATCATTTTTCAGCAAGCTTTCCCGATAATCAGCAAAGTTTTTCGCATCCTCAACCGTGATATTTTTTACCCGCACATTCTTAGCAGCATCGCGCATCTGATTAATCATATCTTCCTTGCCGCTAGTTAACTGCATTTGCTGCTTATCTTTCGTCAAAATTACACTCGTTGGCAAGTAAACATCTGACCAGTGATAGTGCGTTTCTGCATCCGCAGTGTTGCCAGATTCATTCGTCGTAGTCGTTTGGGTCGTGTTTCGATGAAATGTAGCCGGATCAATCCAAATAATTGCGGAAAAAATTAAACTGATAATCACCGCAATCAGCAAACCGATATGCAGCAGATACTTTTTAATTTTCATCCCAGAGATCCTCCTCTTCATCATATTCACGGTATGGTAATGAGATGTAGAAGGTTGAACCTTTGCCTTCAACACTATCAGCCCAAATCTTACCATGATGCATTTCAATCACTTCTTTAGAAATTGCCAACCCAAGTCCGGTACCGCCTTGAGCCCGGGAACGAGCCTTGTCTACGCGGAAGAAGCGGTCAAAGACATGATTCAAGTCTTTCTTCGGAATTCCCAATCCTTGATCTGAAATACTTAAAATAACGTGGTTTTGCGTTTCTAGCAAACGACAAGTAATCACTCCGCCATTTGGAGAATATTTAATTGCATTATTCATCAAATTATCAATTACTTGAATAAACTTGTCTGTATCAATTTCCACCCACAAATCTTTCTTAGTGAAGTCCCGCTTAATCGTGTAATTCTTTGATTTAGTTTCGCGAGTGTCGTTATTGTCTTTTTCAAGCATCATTTCAAACCGATCCAATATATAATTAAATAACTCATTCAAGTTAACTAATTCCAAGTCTAACTTGACCCGACCAGAATCCATCCGTGATAATTTCAGTAAATCATTAATCATTCGAATCATCCGGTCGGTTTCTTCTTGAGTAACTTTTAGGAAACTTGGAGCGACATCTGGATCTTTCCAAGCCCCATCATTCAATGCTTCAATATAACTGCGCATACTTGTTAATGGTGTCCGCAATTCGTGTGAAACATTTGATACAAATTGCCGCAACTCACGGTCAATCTTCTCCTGTTCAGTTACATCCCGCAAGACACAAACCATCCCAGAAATAAAACCAGATTCTCGTTGAATCAAAGAGAAATAGGCATGCAAAATTTGATCATGATCTTCTTCAGACATATCTAAGGTAATTTCATCTTGATTTTCAAGTAAATCATGTAACGTATATTGATCACGAATGCCTAAAATATCCAAAATCGACTTATCAAGGGCGTCTTTTTCTTCAATATCTAAGTAATCACATGCTGCCTGATTAATAATGTTGATTTTGCCACGCCGATTAGTCGCAATTACCCCATCAGACATGTGCGTCAGCACTGAATCCAGTCGCCGTCGTTCCGATTCTGACTGTTCCTGTGCTTCTTCCACTCTTACAGATAAATTATTAACGGCTTCAGCCAATTGTCCCAATTCATCTTTTCCATAAACGTGCACTTGACCAGAATAATCCCCATTCGCAATTCTGGCAGTTTGTTTCTTCATTTCATCAATTGGCCGGGTAATCGCACTTGATAGAATAATTGCCAAAATTAAACCGATAATAGTTGCAATTAACGCCGCAGTAGCAAAGATTACCGTAACATTGTTAATTGAATTATAAACACTTTCTAAGCTTGCGCGAATATAAACAGCACCAACCACCGTATTGGTATTCCCGGTTGCACTAAACAATGGCGTAATTGAAATATAATATCGCTTATTATCACCGCGATCAAAAGTCATCTTGGAATATGTACGCCCATTATACAAAACTTGTTTAATATCGCTGTCGGTCGTTCTCTGACCTACTAATGAGCGGTTATCAACATCATTATCACCGCGAATATTTCCTTTTGCATCCACTACTTGCACATCAGTAATATTGCTGTTGTTTACATCTTCCAGTATCGAACGAATCCGCTCATTCGCTTTCTGAGTATTGTTAGACGTCAAATTTTGCGCTAAGGAATTATCCACATAAGATGACAATTCTACTCGCTGCTTGAATGTCTTTAAATTATCACTTTTCAATCGCTGAATAAAAACAGCCCCGACAATTTGAAACGCAATTAATAGTAAAAGCGCAAATACCAGGGCAATTTTGAAATGAATTGATTGAAAAAAGTGAAGTTTCTTATCTGTGTTTTTTTGACTTTGTTCACTCACTTTAATGTCAATCCTTTAAATTAAATTGTTTCTGAATTCCGCAAGAAATAACCAACACCCCGCCGTGTGACTAACCAAATCGGCCGGCTAGGATCGTCTTCGATTTTTTCACGCAGTCGCCGAACAGTCACATCCACTGTCCGAACGTCACCAAAGTAATCATATCCCCAAACAGTTTGTAATAAATGTTCACGGGTCATGACTTGGCCTTTGTGATTTGCTAAATAATACAATAATTCAAATTCACGGTGAGTTAAGTCAATTTTTTCACCATTCTTTGAAACTGAATATGATGCTGGATGAATAATAATATTATCACCAATTTCAATATCAGCTTTCTTTCCATCTTCATCTTGAGATTGAGCTTCAGCAATTGCAGTTGATTGCCGCCGTAAATTAGCCTTTACCCGCGCAACTAACTCACGGTTTGAAAATGGTTTAGTTACATAGTCGTCAGCGCCCATTTCAAGTCCTAAAACCTTATCAATTTCAGCATCCTTCGCTGTAACCATGATAATCGGCATATTATGTGTTTTGCGGACTTCCCGTGCAACTTCAATGCCGTCTACTTTAGGCAGCATTAAATCCAGTAACATCAAATCCGGATTAACTTCTTCCACCTTTTGTAATGCTTCTTCACCGTCATATGCGGTATAAACATCATAGCCTTCTTTTTCCAGATTAAACTTAATAATATCTGAAATCGGCTTTTCGTCATCTACAACTAAAATTTTTGTCATGTTTAAATCCTCCCAAATTTGGTTGGCTTCGTTTTTCAAATTATTTTGTTCTTTGCTGGCAGCTTTTTTGCTTACTATTACTCAATTATCATTATAAAACATGAATAAATGCGGTTGCAAGGATAGTTCGACAGTTATATTCCAAATGAAAATCACTCTTTCTTTTTTCAAAATCACCTGAAAAACGCCGAAGAATCGCTGAAACTGTGATATAATACACGTAGGTTCTAAATCTGAACTTGGAAAGTTATTTTCTGAAAATAATGTACACTCTCAACGAGCGGCTGATTTTCATTTCATTTGATCAGTTTCTACTATATACATTCTCCAAAATTACTGATCAAAAGTGATAAATCAATACATTCTCCCCCTTTACCGCCGCCGTTTAGTGTATTTATTAATTATCAATGTTCTCAGACGGTTAAATTAATAATTATCTCCGGAGTTTTTATTAATTTAACAAGAACTTGGTTTACGACAGCTAGGTTAACTTAGTTACCTCATTTCTTAGCTGGTCAAAGTTAAAGCTCACGTTTGACATTGAGGCGTTAATAAATTTTATTTTTTCAAAATAATTCTTCAGTTCCAAATTTAGAAGCACTTTAAAACACAGAACATGAAGGATGCACCTGCACATGCATCCTTTTTTTGAAATTAATTTTTCAACATAATTGTTGATATATCAGCGTTTATCAACTATCATCAAAAAATAAATAAAAAAAGTTTCAAAAAAGGGTTGCACAAACTTTGTATTCTTGGTATTATATTAATCGTCGATGAGATATGAGTTTTTTATGGGTGGTTAGCTCAGCTGGCAGAGCAACGGACTCTTAATCCGTGGGTCCAGGGTTCGATCCCCTGACCACCCATCACTGATAAAAGTTGTGACTTTTAGGTCGCAACTTTTTTTGTATACCAAATTCCTTTTGTTACCTGCATAATCACCTTTCAAAAAACGGACATGCTTGTAAATTTAAATTCTCCGAGCCAATCTCTTAAGAGTATTAATTATTTCCTGCTTATTATATTTTTTGTCATTGTTTTTTCTCCTTGTTAAGTTAATTATTTTTAACTAAAACGCAATATCTTCCCAGCAAATATCTTTTGCCTAATTTTGAGCGTATTAATTGTATTCTGAACGAATTTACCTATAATTAGAATTGTAAGGAGTTAGAAGCCCTGTGTTAGATGGTAAACTAGTGACCATGTGGTGATTGTTATGATTTAAGTCAGGGTCGAGGCTCCTTTTTAATTAGAAAATAAAGAAGGTTTGTCTGATGAGCGAAAATCAATGTAAATGCAACTGCAAATGCGGATGCGCTGAAGGAAAGGCTTGCAACTGCAAGAACAATCCAAACGCAAAATGCTCATGCAGCCAAAATAAATAACCAATGACGAAGGCCAAGTGATTGGTCGATGAATTGCTATTTGCAGTGGGATAGCAATTTGTTGACAATCGCTTGGCTTTTTTTGCTGTTGTCCTGCATCCTTCAAAAAGTTAAAATTATCTTCATAAGGAGGATTTTAGATGACTCAAACAGAAACAGTAAACTCAAAATTATTAAAAGATGATCTTTATTTCGCTGTGAACGGAGAATGGTTAAAAACCGCTAAAATTCCAGCTGATAAGCCTCAAACTGGCGGTTTTCAAGATTTAGCCGACAATATCGAAAAAACATTAATGCATGATTTCGGCGAAATGTTGGACGGCAAAGTTAAAGTCGATAATCAATATTTGAACGAATTTGTTAAATATTATCGGTTGGCTTCTGATTTTGAAAAGCGTAATCGTGAAGGCTTTGAACCTGCCAAACAATATTTAAAACCCATTGAAGAACTAAAAGATTGGGATGATTGGTCAACTAAAGCAGTAGATTGGACATTCAAATCGTATGATGCGCCAGTCAGTTTATATGTTGACAGTGACATGAAAAACACAGACCAATACGCCTTATATGCTTCTGTACCATCATTAATTTTGCCTGACAAGACGTACTATGCAGATGATAATCAGGAAGGGCAGGCTTTGTTACAAGTCTTTTCTGCCATGACAATGAAATTATTCAAACTTGCAGGTTATGATGAAAAATTTGCTAAAGAAAACTTGAAACGTGCCTTGAAATTTGATGCTTCAATGGCTCCTTTCCAAAAAGACAGTACTGAACGGGCAGATTACCCTAAGATGTACAATAAGTATTCCTTTGCAGATTTTAAGAAATTCAGTTCATACCTTGACTTAGGAAGTTATGCTGAAGGATTAATCAAAGATACTCCTGAATTTGTAATTGTTGAAGAACCTAAATTTTATGAAGCATTAGATCAAATGATTAACCCTGAGACTTTTGAAAACTTCAAGAGTTGGTTATTAGTAACTACCCTAACTGGTGTTACTGGGTTCTTAAGTGATGAAGCACGAGTAATTGGCGGCGATTTTTCCCGGGCAATATCCGGCTCAAAAGAAGCAATGAAGCCGCAAAAAGCTGCATACTATTTGGCAACTAACCGCTTCAGTCAAACAGTTGGGCTCTATTATGCACATCAATATTTTGGCAAACAACCTAAAAAAGACGTTGAGCACATGGTTCACCAAATGATTGACGTTTATAAAGAACGCTTAGAAAACAACACTTGGCTAAGTGAAGCTACTCGTAAACAAGCCATCGTGAAATTAGACGCACTTGGAATTAACGTCGGCTATCCAGAAGAATTAGATCCGCTTTACAAAAAATTCGTTGTAAATGAAAATCAAAGTTTGCTAGAAAACGCCTTAGCATTTAGCGAAATTTCCATTCGTAACCATTTTGATCGTTGGGGCAAACCTGTAGATCGTACTCGTTGGCAAATGCCTGCCCACATGGTAAATGCATACTATGATCCTCAATTTAATGTGATTGTATTCCCCGCTGCCATTTTGCAAGCACCATTCTACAGCATTGAACAATCATCAAGCGAAAACTATGGCGGAATCGGCGCAGTAATTGCTCATGAAATTTCACACGCATTTGATAACAATGGTGCTCAATTTGATGAAAAAGGAAACATGCACAATTGGTGGACAGCAGACGACCTGAAGCACTTCCAAAATCTTGCTCAAGACATGATTAAGGAATTTGACGGTCTAGAAACCGAAGCCGGCAAAGTGAATGGTAAGCTAGTTGTTTCTGAAAATATCGCGGATGCTGGCGGCCTAAGCTGTGCCTTAGAAGCTGCCAAGAAAGAAGCAGACGTCGATTTGAAAGCCTTCTTCATTAATTGGGCACGTATTTGGCGCATGAAAGCTTCAATGGAACGAATGAAATTATTGCTCAATATTGATGTCCACGCTCCAAATGTCTTACGAGCAAATGTACAACCTAAGAATCTGGATGATTTCTATACCACCTTTGATATTCATGCAGGTGATGGAATGTATTTGGCACCAGAAAAACGTGTAAATATTTGGTAATCAAAACTGTAAATAAAAAAAGCAACTTTGCGATGTAAAAATGAAGTGAACCCCAAAAGTTGGACACTTTATTAACTAGGCAACTTGGGACTGAGTTCTGTACTGAACAGGACTTAGTCCTTTTAGTTTTACCTTGATTCTATCGTTATTGTAGTAATAAATATATTGATGAATAGTTTGAATCAAATCATTAGCACTTTTATATAAGTTTTCATATCCGTAAAACATCTCTCGTTTCATGACACTAAAGAAATTCTCCATTAATCCATTATCCAAGCTATTTCCCTTACGAGACATACTTTGAATAATTCCATGGCCTTTCAAAAAGCTTTGGTAAGCTGAATGTTGATATTGCCATCCTTGATCGCTATGCAGAATCATTTCCTCTAATGAACCATGGCGACAAAGCTTATTTAACATGTTAAATGTCTGATGGAGATTAGGTGAAGTTGAGACATCGTAAGCAATGATCTCTTCGTTATAACCATCTAATATTGGCGATAAATAAACCTTCTCTCCAGAGTTTAATTTAAACTCAGTAACATCAG
>DXFP01000033.1 GCA_019114385.1 Candidatus Ligilactobacillus excrementigallinarum
AACACAGTTAAATCAACAATTGGTCCTAAAGGCCGCAACGTTGTTTTGGAACAATCATACGGTGCTCCAACAATTACCAATGATGGGGTTACAATTGCTAAGGCAATCGAATTAGAAGACCACTTTGAAAATATGGGGGCTAAGTTAGTTGCTGAAGTTGCTTCAAAGACAAATGACATTGCCGGTGACGGAACAACAACTGCTACGGTATTGACTCAAGCAATCGTCAACGAAGGAATGAAGAACGTTACTGCTGGTGCTAACCCTGTAGGGATCCGGAAAGGTATCGAAAAGGCAACCAAGACAGCCGTTGATTCATTACACAAGATGTCACACAAGGTTGAATCAAAGAGTGATATTCAACAAATTGCTTCAATTTCAGCTGCAAATGAAGAAGTCGGCAAGTTTATTGCTGATGCCATGGAAAAAGTTGGTAACGATGGTGTTATCACAGTTGAAGAATCAAAGGGAATTGACACTTCATTAGATGTTGTTGAAGGTATGCAATTCGATCGTGGTTACTTATCACAATACATGGTAACTGATGAAGACAAGATGGAAGCAGATTTGGATAATCCATACATCTTAATTACAGATAAGAAGATTTCAAACATTCAAGAAGTATTACCATTATTACAATCTGTTGTTCAACAAGGTCGTCCATTGTTGATTATTGCTGACGATGTTGATGGTGAAGCATTACCAACTCTTGTATTGAACAAGATTCGGGGAACATTCAATGTAGTTGCTGTTAAGGCTCCTGGTTTTGGTGATCGTCGGAAAGAAATGTTACAAGATATTGCAATCTTAACTGGTGGTACAGTAATTACAGATGACCTTGGTTTACAATTGAAAGATACAACAATTGATCAATTAGGTTCAGCTGCTAAGGTAACAGTTACAAAGGAAAACACAACAATTGTTGAAGGTGCTGGAGATAAAGACAAGATTAACGAACGTGTTGCACAAATCAAGAAACAAATTGCTGAAACAACATCAGACTTTGATAAAGAAAAGATGCAAGAACGTTTAGCTAAGTTAGCTGGCGGTGTTGCAGTGATTAAAGTTGGTGCTGCAACTGAAACTGAATTGAAAGAACAAAAGTATCGGATTGAAGATGCTTTGAATGCTACACGTGCTGCCGTTGAAGAAGGCTTCGTACCTGGTGGTGGTACAGCATTAGTAAATACAATCAAAGATGTTGCTGCATTGAAAGCAGAAGGCGACATCCAAACAGGTATCAACATTGTAAAGCGTGCCTTAGAAGAACCAGTTCGTCAAATTGCTGAAAATGCCGGCCTTGAAGGCTCAGTAATTGTTGAAAAGCTTAAAGAACAAAAAGACGGTATTGGTTATAACGCTGCTGCTGACAAGTGGGAAGACATGGTTGAAGCTGGAATCGTAGATCCAACTAAGGTTACACGTTCAGCACTTCAAAATGCCGCATCAGTTTCAGCATTGTTATTAACAACTGAAGCAGTTGTTGCTGACAAGCCTGAAGAAAAGAAAGATGCTCCACAACAAGACGCTGGCATGGGCGGCATGATGTAATAAAGCATCTTAGTTAAATAAAAAGAGACTATGACATAAAATAAAGTGAACCCAAAAGTTGGACACTTTGTTGGTTAGTCGGTTTGGGACTGAATTCTGTATTTAATAGGATTCAGTCCTTTTAATTTTAACTTAATTCTGTCTTTTTTGTATTGGTCTCTACCATAAAAAGGACACTGAAAAAATTATCCATTATAGGCTTAGGCTGTTTTTATGACTATATATGATGGATGCTGAAGGTTTTATTTAAAATTATACTGGTATGAATAAGAAAAATATACAGAAAGGGCGATGATAAATAATTTAAGTGTATCATCTGGATTTAATGATAATGTTTCTTACCGTAGAGATATTAAATTTGTTATTCAAAAGTCGAGTGTTCTTTTCTTACAGCATCTTGTTTTTAGTATTTTGTCACACTTTCGTTTTTTGTTTCAAAATTTAAATAATTTTTTGTAAATCGAGCAAATCATCAATTTCATAGTCGGGTTTGGCAGTTCCAGAATTTGATTGGTGATTTGGATTGTACCAAACAGTCGTTACGTGAGCATTATTTCCGCCTTGAATATCAGAAGTTAATGAATCACCAACTATTAATGTTTGATTTGAATCATAATTTTCTAAATGATTTTCAATATAATTAAAAAATTCAACTTGTGGTTTATTAGCATTCATTTCTTCAGAGATAAAAAGATGGTCAAAATATTCAATTAAATCAGCATCCCTTAAACGTTTGATTTGAGTTGCGCGGACACCATTAGTTGCAATTTCTAAGCGTAAGTTAGGATTTTGTGCTAAAGAAGTGATTAGTTGATGTGCATGTTGCATTTCATCATGGCCTTCGCTTAAAAATTCAAGATAGCGATTTGCAAGATTTAAGTCTGAAATATCTAAATCAAATTCTTGCTTGAAAAAGATATTGAAACGTGTTGATAAAAGTTTTTCACGAGTAATTTCACCTTGTTCCAATTTTTGCCATAAATTTTGATTAAACTTAGAATATTTAGCTTTTACTTCTGGAGTTAAAGTGATGGGAGTCAATGCAAACAAGCGAGCTAAGGCTTGTTCTTCATCAGCTTTAAAATCTAATAAAGTATCATCAATGTCAAATAAAATTGTGTTATAATTCAAACTTTCTGCTCCTTTTCACTTGATATTAATTAGTATGATAGCACATTTCAGTGATTACATGAAAAAATCTTGAAAAAACAATGCGAATTTTATTACAACAAACCCATTTTTAAATTAAATATGGTATGATAGCAGATAGTATGACACACGGTGTCTTATGAATTACAGAAAGAGGACATCTTATGTATAAAATTTTTGCGTCTTTATTCGCAACAATTTTAATTTCTGCATTACTTGTGCCATTTATTAGACAATTAGCTTTTAAAATTGGAGCAGTTGATCGTCCAAATGCGCGTCGAGTGAATAAAAAAACAATGCCGACGATGGGTGGTTTAGCAATCTTTATTGCATTTAATTTCACTAATTTTGTCTTGTTAAAAGGGCAATATCCATTTAAGCAAATGGTGGCATTGTTGATTGCACAATGTGTGATTATTCTTACAGGAATTATAGATGATATATATGAATTAAAGCCTTATCAAAAGATAATTGGAATTACTGTAGCAGCCTTAATTGTATATTATGTTGCTCATATTAGAATGACAACTTTGACGGTGCCATTTGCGGGAACTGTTAAACTTGGAATTTGGAGTTTACCGATTACGATAATTTGGATTTTGGCAATTACAAATGCAATTAATTTAATTGATGGTTTAGACGGGTTGGCAACCGGGATTGCAATTATTGCCCTAACTACAAGCGCATTAACGGGGTATTTCTTCTTAAATGTAACGAATACCTTTATTTCAATTATGATGTTTACTTTAGTAGCGGCTTTAATTGGATTTTTGCCATATAACTTTTATCCCGCAACCATTTATTTAGGTGACACGGGTTCACTTTTTATCGGATTTATGATTTCAGTATTTGCACTTTTCGGATTGAAAAATGCAACCTTTATTTCAATTATTATTCCGGTAATTATTTTAGGTGTGCCGATTACAGATACAATTTATGCGATTATTCGGCGTGTTTTAAATAAGAAACCTATTATGAAACCTGATAAGCATCACTTGCATCATCGCTTAATGCAGATGGGATTATCGCACCGCCAAACAGTTTTGGTGATTTATGGGATTGCATTGATTTTCTCGTTTATTTCATTACTCTATCCATTATCAAATATTTTAGGTTCAATTTTATTAACAATTGCTACTTTGTTTGGATTAGAGATTTTTGTTGAGTTAATTGGATTAGTGGGACCTAACCATACTCCATTATTAAATTTAATACGGAAAATCGTTCTTAATTTTGCAGATCATCATGATCAAGATAAGAAAAACGGACAATAGCATGACGCTATTTGTCCGTTTTTTAGTTTGAGGTTATGACATAAGTCCAATCTCTATTTCTATATCCGCATAATCGGGTTCAAAAACAAACAGGCATGTCTGTAAATTCAAAAATCTCCGAATCTTTACTACGTAATTCGTTCGGCTTTTTTTCTTACAACATGCCTGTTTGAGATGTTTTGTCACACCTTCGTTTTTTAGTTTGATTTGACTTCGATGTCTTGATAGGTGTTTCCGCCAAGTTCGAGAGTGATTGGAAAATTTAAGTAATTTGTGAGTTGTTTTTGGAAAATTTTAATTTGATCATGCTTAAGCATCAAGGTTAATTTTACTTGGTCAGTATAATCCACATCTTGCAACTGAATTTGGTTCTGATTCAAAAAATATTTAGCTTTTTCAAAATCTGCGTAACTAAGATTAAAACTTGCTTGTTGCATGACGACACGGTTAACGACTCCTATTTCACGAATAGCAGCTGCAGTGGTACTATTATATGCACGAATTAAGCCGCCTGTTCCAAGTTTGATTCCACCAAAATAACGGGTGACTACAGCGCAAACATTATGCAATTGGTTTTGTTTTAATGCATTTAAAATGGGCACTCCAGCAGTTCCTGCAGGTTCGCCATTATCACTTTCTCGTTGAATTTCATCATGATTCCCAATTAAATAAGCAAAACAATTATGACGTGCTTTTTTGTTTTTTGGGGAAATTTGATTGATAAACTGTTGAGCCTCTTCTTCCGAATTAACGCGTGCGATTGAACAAATAAATTCTGATTTTTTTATTACTTGAGAAAAGTGACCATCTTTCTTGATTGTTAAATAATTTTCCATTAGGAGTAATCACCTCGATAAATTCTGACTTTTTTGCGTAATTATATAACGGAGGGACCGTTATGGAAATTGCAAATTTATATGGACGGTTGGTAACCCAAAACCAAATTGATTCGTCTTTAATTATACAATTAAATTTAGCTGGAGAAAGGGCAGTTTTAGAAAAAGGCAGATATGCAATATGTCAACGCTGTCACTATCAAAATTTAAAATATCAAGTAAAATTGCCGCATCATCAAGGATACTATTGTCAAAATTGTATTCAATTAGGAAGATTAACTAGTAAAGATTTTTTATATGCGGTTCCTGAGCCTAATAAGTTTAAAGTGCCTGAAAAAATTTTAACTTGGCAAGGAAAATTATCCCAATTTCAAAAACGATGCGCACAGGAATTATGTACTAAAGTATCTCAAAAACAAAATCATTTAATTTGGGCAGTCACAGGTGCAGGGAAAACGGAAATGCTGTTTCCGATGTTAGCTGAAAATTTGGCAAAGAAGAAAAGAATTGCGCTTGCTACTCCGCGCATTGATGTCTGTAATGAGTTATATCCGCGTTTACAAGCGGCATTTGAAAATATTTCAATTGCACTCTTGCATGGGCAAAGTTCGATGAAGTATTTTTATGCACAATTGACGATTTGTACCACGCATCAATTATTAAAATTTAAAGATGCTTTTGATATTTTGATAGTTGACGAAATTGATTCATTTCCATTTGCCGGGAATCGCAGTTTAAATTTTGCAACCAAACGCGCATGTAAAACCTCAGGCGTTATGATTTGTCTGACGGCGACTCCGGATCAGTCAACTCAGAAATCAATAAGGCAGCATGAATTGACAGTCGGGTATTTACCGTTAAGATTTCATCAACATCCGTTACCAGAAATAAAATTTAGAATTGAAAGGCATCTTTCTGAATTATTAGAGAAGCAGCAAATTTTCCCATTTATCAAAAAAACGGTTCAAAAGTGGGTGAAGCAGCAGACACCATTTCTAATTTTTGTTCCACGATTAAGTTTATTAAAACCGGTTTTTGAAATTGTGAAGCAGATTGTTGACAATAAAAAAGTGCAGGGCGAAACGGTATATGCAGCAGATGAACATCGAATTGCTAAAGTTCAAGCATTAAGAGACGGGAAATTGCGCTATCTAGTGACAACCACAATTTTGGAAAGAGGAGTAACTTTTAAAAATTTGGATTTAATGGTGATAAAAGCCGAAGATCGGAATTTTTCTTGCTCCAGTTTGGTACAAATTGCAGGAAGGGTAGGAAGAAATGCGCAACGACCAACTGGTGATGTGTATTTTGTGATGCAACATTATACAAAAAATGTAAAACAGGCAGCACAGCAGATTCGACATTTAAATCAGAAAGCGCAGCACTTGTTAGATGAATGAGACTTGTATTTTTTGCCAACGCCAAATCAATTATCAAATTAATTTAGGATGGCTATTCTCGTTTTCGCCATTAGTAGAAAAATGGATTTGCCAAGAATGTTATTCGCTATTGTCTCCACTCAGTAAAACGCAAACTTGTAGTGGATGCGGAAGAAAATCAGCGGTAAGGTTGTGTCAAGATTGTCAAAAATGGAAAGCCAAAAGAAAAAAGTTGCTTTATAATAAGGCACTTTATGTTTATCAAAACGATTTAATGAAATCATATTTTGAACGATATAAGTTTTTGGGAGATTATTATTTACGTAAAGTATTTCAAAGAGAATTTGAACATTTTATTTACCGCAACTTTCCGGCTAAAGAATGGCAATATGTTCCTATTCCAGTTTCAAAGCAAACTTTTGCAGTCCGAAAGTTTAATCAGGTAACTGGATTAGTAGAGCATTTACCCTTAAAGCAATATTTGAGTGTAAAAAGTGAAACAAAAGAAATTCAGTCTCATAAAAATCGGTTTGAGCGGTTAAATACTACGCAACTTTTTAGTTGTGATGCAAAATTAAATTTGCAATTGTCTAAAATATTATTGATTGATGATATTTACACCACAGGTACGACATTGTATCATGCACAAAAATTAATGCAGCAGGCTGGAGCACAAGAGATTCGCAGTGTAACGTTAGCCCGCTAATCATTAAGATATTCTAAAAAAATTGCTTTTTAAAGTTAAAAAGATTGATTTATTTGTAGTGTTAACCGTTTTCATCTATAATAATAGATGAGGAGGAGAATTACCTCCTATGAGTAGTGATACTCATTAGCGAAAGGAGAGTTTTACTATGTTAAAAGTTAACGTACGTGGAGAAAATATTGAAGTTACTTCGGCTATTCGGGAATATGTAGAAAAAAAGATTGCTAAGCTTGATAAATACTTGGATCAAAATGTGAGTGCAACTGCTCACGTTAATTTAAAGACTTATCCAGATAAGACAGCGAAAGTTGAAGTAACAATTCCTCTTCCATATTTAGTATTAAGAGCAGAAGAAACTTCAGCAGACATGTATGGCAGCATTGATTTAGTTACCGATAAATTGATTCGCCAAATCAGAAAACATAAAACAAAGGTTAACCGCAAATCACGAGAAAAAGGCTTTGATTATGTTGATTTTGCTACAGATGAAAATGACGAAAATGAAGAAAAACAAATTGAAATTGTAAGAACTAAGAATATTGCAGTAAAACCAATGGATAGTGAAGAAGCTGTTTTACAAATGGAAATGTTAGGACACAATTTCTTCATTTACAAAGATGCTGATACAAATGATATTAATATTGTTTATCGTCGGCGTGATGGTAAATATGGTTTAATTAATATTAATGAAGCATAATTAGGAAGATGTGACAAAACACCCTAAACAGGCATGTTGTAAGGAAAAAACGAACGAATTACGTAGTAAAAATTCGGAGGTTTTTGAATTTACAGACATGCCTGTTTGTTTTGGAACCCGATTATACGGATATATATAAAAAGAGGCTGGACTTATGTCACAACCTCTTTTTATGTTTATATGAACGCGTCTTAATATAACTAAGCATGTCTATAGGATACCCGATTTTGAATGATAGCACATTTTCTTATTTAGTAATTTACAAAAATCTGATAAAATTATTTAAATTTCATGAGTTTCAGTAATAAAAGCTGTTTAAAAAAATTGTGAAAAATGCTATTATTAAGCTTGGTATATTTTTCAATTAACCAAAACTTTAGAAGGGAATCAGATATGGTTAATATTCTTAAAAAATGGGTTGAAAGTGATAAACGTGAAATTAAACGCTTAAATAAAATTGCAAATAAAGTTGAAGCTCGTGTCGATGAAATGGCAAAGCTTTCTGATGAAGAATTAAAAGCAAAAACTCCAGAATTTAAAAAACGTTATCAAGATGGAGAATCTTTAGATGATATGTTACCTGAGGCATTTGCGGTTGCGCGTGAAGCAGCAAAACGTGTTTTGGGTCTTTTCCCATATCATGTGCAAATTTTAGGTGGTATTGTCTTACATGAAGGAAATATCGCTGAAATGAAAACTGGTGAAGGAAAGACATTAACTGCTACAATGCCAGTTTATTTAAATGCGTTATCAGGTAAAGGTGTTCACGTTGTTACTGTTAACGAATATCTTTCAGAACGTGACGCAACTGAAATGGGTGAACTATACCAATGGTTAGGCTTGACAGTTGGTTTAAACGTTTCAAGCAAATCACCTGAAGAAAAACGTGAAGCATACAACGCAGACATTACTTATTCAACAAATAGTGAACTTGGTTTTGACTATTTGCGGGATAACATGGTAGTTTACAAAGAAGATATGGTTCAACGACCATTAAACTATGTAATCGTCGATGAAGTAGACTCTATTTTAATTGATGAAGCGCGGACACCATTAATCATTTCAGGACAAGCAACCGGATCAACTTCTCTATATGTACGAACAGACCGGTTTGCTAAAACATTAAAAGAAGATGAAGACTATGAAATCGATTTGGAATCAAAGACTGTTTCATTAACTGAAGAAGGAATTCAAAAAGCAGAAAAGTACTTCGGATTAACAAATTTATTTGACCCAGACAATACTGCATTAAACCACCACTTAGATAATGCATTGCGGGCAAATTATATTATGCTTCGCGATAAGGATTATGTGGTTCAAAAAGGCGAAGTCTTAATTGTTGATCAATTTACAGGACGTGTAATGGATGGTCGGCGTTATTCAGATGGTTTGCACCAAGCAATCGAAGCTAAGGAACATGTTAAAATTGAAGAAGAAACTAAGACAATGGCAAATATTACTTACCAAAACTTCTTTCGGATGTACCATAAATTAGCTGGAATGACTGGGACTGCCAAAACTGAAGAAGAAGAATTTCGTGAAATCTATAACATGCAAGTTATTACAATTCCAACTAACAAACCGGTAATTCGGGATGACCGTCCTGACTTATTGTATCCAACATTGAAGAGTAAATTTAATGCGGTTGCTGACGATATCGAACGGCGGCACAAAGCTGGCCAACCAGTCTTAGTTGGTACAGTTGCTGTTGAAACTTCAGAGTATCTTTCACAATTGTTAGATAAGCGTGGAATTCCACATGCTGTTTTGAATGCTAAGAATCACGCTAAAGAAGCTGAAATCGTTGCTAATGCTGGTCAAAAAGGTGCGGTTACAATTGCGACTAACATGGCTGGGCGTGGTACAGATATCAAACTTGGACCTGGTGTGCGCGACTTAGGCGGTTTGGCAGTTATTGGAACTGAACGTCATGAATCACGCCGAATCGATAACCAATTACGGGGACGTTCTGGTCGTCAAGGTGATCCAGGCTTGTCACAATTCTACTTATCATTAGAAGATGATTTGATGTTGCGGTTCGGTTCTGAAAAGATCAAAGACTTGTTGGAAAGCATGAAGATTGCAGATGATGATGCTGTAATTCAATCAAAGATGATTACTAAGCAAGTTGAGTCAGCTCAAAAACGAGTTGAAGGTAACAACTACGATACACGTAAACAAGTTTTACAATATGATGATGTTATGCGTGCTCAACGTGAAGTAATTTACAAGCAGCGTCAACAAGTAATTTTAGAAGATAAATCATTAAAACCAGTTATTATGGCAATGATTGAGCGGACAGTAAAGCATATTGTTGAAGTGCATACTCAAGGCGATCGTTCAGAATGGGATTTAGATGGCTTAGTTGAATACGCAGAAGCAAACATGGTTAAAGAAGGTACGATTTCTGCTGATGATTTTGCTGGAAAGAATCCAGATGAAATTATGGATTACTTAATGGATCGTGCTAAGGAAAACTATCATCATAAAGAACAACAACTTAATGATCCAGCTCAAATGCTTGAATTTGAAAAGGTTGTTATTTTACGCGTAGTTGATGATCATTGGACAACCCATATTGATGAGATGGACCAATTACGACAATCAATTGGATTACGTGGTTATGGCCAATTAAATCCATTGGTTGAATATCAATCAGATGGTTATCAGATGTTTGAGCGGATGATAGCTGACATTGAAGCGGATGTAACTAAGTTATTCTTGAAAGCTGAAATTCGTCAAAACGTAAAACGATAAAATGAAAGAGACTGTGACGTATGTCCAGCCTCTTTTGATATATTTGCATAATCAAATTTCGAAAACGACATGCCTGTAACTTTAACAAATTTCTGAATATTATTTTGTGATTACAGCATATCCGTTTTTTACGTTTTGTATTATTATCTTGTATAATAGTAGTTAAAGTTATGTAAAGGAGCATCAAAAATTGGAAATTGCAGATTACCGCAATCAAATTCAAATGATGAATGAAAAAATCTCAGACTTTAGGAGGTCTCTTTGACTTAGATAGTCTAGAAGAACAGATTGCTGAAAATGAAGCACGCATGGCAGAACCTGATTTTTGGGATGATGGTGTGCAGGCTCAAAAATTAATTAACGAAAATAATATATTAAAAAATAAATTCGATAATTTTCATCAATTAGAACAGGCAATTGATGATTTGCAAGTTTTATTTGAACTAACTGTTGAAGATGATACGGACCAAGAATTAAGAACTGAATTAGAAGATAATTTGGAGCAAACTAGTAAAAAATTGCAACAATATCAACTTTCATTGTTATTGAATGGTGAATACGATAAAAATAATGCGATTTTAGAAATTCACCCTGGCGCTGGTGGAACTGAGTCACAAGACTGGGGCTCAATGCTGATGAGAATGTATACGCGCTGGGCAGAACAGCATAATTTCAAAGTTGAAGTTGCAGATTATCAAGTTGGTGAAGAAGCCGGAATTAAAAGTGTAACGTTGATGATTCAAGGAACGAATGCATATGGTTATTTGCAAAGTGAAAAAGGTGTTCATCGACTAGTTAGAATTTCTCCGTTTGATGCAGCCGGTAGACGTCACACCTCATTTGCATCAGTGAATGTTATGCCTGAATTGGACGATAGCGTTGAAGTGGAATTACGTCCAGAAGATATTAAAATGGAAGTCTTTCGTTCAAGCGGGGCTGGGGGACAACATATTAACAAAACCTCTTCTGCGGTGCGCTTGATTCATATTCCAACTGGAATCGTCGTTTCAAGTCAGGCTCAACGTTCACAATTTCAAAACCGGGCGACAGCTGAAGCAATGTTAAAGGCAAAATTATATCAGCGTGAGTTAGAAGAAAAAGCTCGTCAAAAAGCTGAAATCCAAGGCGAACAAATGGAGATTGGCTGGGGTTCGCAAATTCGCTCATATGTTTTCCATCCATATTCAATGGTCAAAGACCATCGAACTAATTTTGAAACTGGTAATATTCAAAATGTGATGGATGGGGATTTAGATGGCTTCATTAACGCATATTTGCAATGGAAATTGCAACAGGAAAATCCACAATAAAAGAGGAATTTAATTGGAAATTTTAAAAATAGTTGGTTCATTTTTTATCCAGCCGCTATTTCTTGTGGGAATTGCATTTACTTTTCTCCTATATCATTTACGGCTGAGAAATGAACGAAAAAATTTTAGAATAGCGATTAATAAAGACTGTTTTGAAATTCGACATTTCATAAAAAAAGGTCTTAGTTGGGGAGTTATAATTTCAATTTTTTCAATTATAATTGGAATATATTTACCAGTTAAAGATATTTTCTTATATGAAATTTTGACAATTGGAGCATTAATTTGCTTACCGATAATTGATTTAAGCAGTGTGCCGTTATACTGTTTGGGCGTAGTAAGCTGGTTAAAACAACCTCAAATTTTACCAGTAATTTTATTGCTGTTAGGATTAAATTATTTCTTAAAGGCACGCTTAGTTGGTAAAAAAGATCAAATTTGGTTTTCACCACAAGAAAAAGAAGGCAAACGGGGGCGGCGCATTGCTGAATATTGTTTCCGTGAGTTTGCGATTTTTCCAATGGTGATTTTAATTCCTGGAAATATTACTAAGTATTGCGGTTTCTTACCATTATTACATTTTGGACAATTTCATTTTAGTTTCTTTATTTTACCATTCTTGGCAGCAAGCAGCGGCCGAATTCTTAAAGAAACGCCTCATGCTGCATTGGAACATTATCGCAAGCAATATCAAATTTTAGCTATTTTAGCATTTATGAGTTTTGGTTGCAGTTTGTTTGTTTCAAAAATTGCAGTTGGAGTTCTTCTGGGGTTAGCTGCAATTTCCTGCGGGATGCTTATCTATCGTAAATTATTGGATGAGCAATCAAATCAATGGTATGTAGAAACTAGTTCAGGCTTGAGAGTAGTGGCAATTCGGCCAGATACTCCGGCAGCAAAAATGAATCTGGAGCCCGGTGATATCATTCTAAACTGTAACGGTCGTGCAATTTCGAATGAAAATCAATTCTATGCGGCTTTACAGTTGAATTCTGCATATTGTCATTTAAAAGTTAAAACATTCGATGATGATTTGAAGATTACAGAAGGGGCAATCTATAATGATTCACCATATGAGCTAGGAATTGTATTATTTCAAAGTAAACATTAACGTGGGAGGACATTAATGAAAAAGAAACTTTATCGTTCACGTACTCACCGGATAGTTGCAGGTGTTTGCGGAGGAATTGCTGAATATTTTGGAATTAATCCGAAATATATCCGAATTGGATATTTAATTTTTACTTTAATTTGTTCTATATCAATTCGATTTTCATTTTTACCATATGGAATTTATTTGATTCTAGTGTTAGCAATTCCTAATAATCCGAATGAAGAAAATCAAAGTTTCAGCTCGATATTTAATCGACAACAGTCACGGCCTTCACGACGAACTTCAACTAGTCGCAAGGTGATTCGTGATGTAAAGGAAAAAGATATTAAAAAATAGGAAGGGATTACATGGGTTTTTGGAAAAGGGCAATCCTTGATTCATTGATTTTTATTGCAATTGCAGGTTTCTTTCCAAATATGTTTCATGTTTCGAGTATTTGGATTGCGTTTGTGGCTGCAGTAGTTACTGGTTTACTGAATCGCTTTGTTAAACCAATTATTGTACTATTTTCATTGCCAATTACACTGATGACTTTTGGATTATTTTATATTTGCATTAATGCTTTTATGTTGCAATTGGCTTCGTGGGCATTGACTCCTAATTTCTATTTTAGTAATTTTGGCGGGGCCATAATAACAGCAGTTATCATTAGTATCGTAAATATGATCGTATCAGATTATTTTGCAAAATAAATCAAAATTAATGGTACAATATTTTTTGTAAAAGGCTTTCAGAAATGAGGAATTAAATTGAGAAGTGTAACTGTTAAAGAATTAGTTGATGCTTGTGATTTAACTGTTTACTCTGGAGCAGAATATTTAACAACTAACCAAATTTCAACGGATGATATTTCACGTCCCGGTTTGGAATTAACTGGTTATTTTGATTATTATCCAGGAGAACGGGTTCAAATTTTTGGAATGACAGAAATTTCCTTTTCACAAAGGTTAACGCAAGAAAATCAAAATAAGGTAATGAAACGCTTATGTACACCGAATACGCCATGCTTGGTGGTTGCACGCTCGTTGCCAATTCCAGAGAGTATGGCGAAAGCAGCGGCAGAAAAGCAAATTCCAATTTTAAGAACTAAATCCCCTACATCACGGATTGCTTCCAAAATCACTTACTATTTGCAAGGTCAACTTGCTGAACGGCAATCTTTGCATGGAGTATTAGTAGATATTTATGGCTTGGGGGTACTGATTACTGGTGATTCCGGTGTAGGTAAATCCGAAACCGCGTTAGATTTGATTAAGCGTGGACACCGGTTAATTGCAGATGATCGTGTTGAAGTTTATAAACAAGATGAAATGACAGTGCATGGCGAGCCACCTCGGATTTTGCGGCATTTGTTGGAAATTCGCGGGGTTGGCATCATTGACGTCATGAATTTATATGGTGCTGGTGCAGTGCGATCACATGCTCATATTTCATTAATTGTTCATTTGGAAAATTGGAGTAAAGATAAACAATTTGATCGCTTAGGCAGTGGAGAAGAAAAACAAGAAATTTTAGGTGTTACAATTCCTAAAATTACAATTCCAGTAAAAGTTGGTCGGAACATGGCCATTATTGTCGAAGCGGCGGCAATGAACTATCGTGCAAAGACAATGGGATACGATGCAACTAAAAAGTTTGATGAAAATTTAAACTCACTTATTCAAGAAAATTCTAATCATGATAAGTAAGATGGGAAAGAGGAATTTGAGTGTTTACTTCATTGGCGGCAATCAATAAAATTGCGTTTAACATTGGACCGATTATGGTTCATTGGTATGGCATTATTATTGCTTGCGGAGTTTTATTAGCAGTAATTTTATCAATTCGTGAAGGTAATCGTCGCGGATTAGATGAAGATTACATTTATGATTTTTTGTTATGGGCATTACCAATCTCGATTATTTGTGCTCGAATTTATTACGTAATTTTTCAATGGCCATACTATTCTGCTAATCCAGAGATGATATATCGAATTTGGGATGGCGGAATTGCCATCTACGGTGGTCTAATCGGAGCAGCGATTGTATTAGTTGTTTTTTGCAAATCTAAAAAAATTTCTGCATGGGAATTTTTAGATATTGTTTCTCCAACTGTAATTATGGCACAAGGAATTGGTCGTTGGGGGAATTTTATCAATCAAGAAGCACATGGTGTTGCAACGAGTTTGAATTTTTTGCAAAATACTTTGCATTTACCACATTTTATTGTGCAACAAATGTGCATTAATGGAGTATATTATCAGCCAACTTTCTTATATGAATCAGTTTGGGATATTTTAGGATTTATTCTGTTGATATGCTTACGTCACCGCAAAGAACTCTTTAAACGTGGAGAAGTATTTTTAAGTTATGTAATGTGGTATTCATTTGGTCGTTTCTTTATTGAAGGAATGCGGACAGATAGTTTGATGTTGGGACCATTACGAGTTTCACAATGGTTATCATTTATCTTTTTCTTTACAGCATTGACTGTATGGATTGTACGGCGTAAAAAGCAGAATCAGCCATGGTATCTTGATCAAGATGCAATCAAACAATAAAAAATAATAAAGATTATTTACGATAAAAACGCTTTTATAGTAAAATAAAAACGAATAGATTAGGAAGGTGAGCGTATGAGTTGGGAAGAAAATTACCAATTATGGAAAAATTATCCTGATTTAGCAACAGATTTAAAACAAGAATTAGAAAGTTTGAATGGTAAAGATGAGGAATTAGAGGATGCTTTCTATGCTCCATTAGAATTTGGAACTGCTGGAATGCGGGGCGTTTTAGGTGTAGGAATTAACCGGATGAATATTTACACAGTACGTCAAGCAACAGAAGGTTTAGCAACTTTTATGGATACATTAGATGAAAAGACAAAAATGCGTGGAGTAGCAATTAGTTACGATTCACGGCATCATTCACAAGAATTTGCATTTGATGCTGCGCGCGTGTTAGGAGCACATGGAATTCCAACTTTTGTGTTTGAGAGTTTACGCCCTACTCCTGAACTTTCATTTACTGTTCGTCATTTACATACTTATGCCGGTATTATGATTACTGCTAGTCATAATCCAAAGCAATATAATGGATATAAGATTTATGGCGAAGATGGTGCCCAAATGCCACCAAAGGAATCAGATTTAATTACTAAATATATTCGTCAAGTTAAAGATTTATTTGAAGTTAAAGTAGCTGATAAAGATCAATTAATTGAAGATGGCATATTAAAGATTATTGGTGATGAAATTGACCAAGCATACTTGGCAGAAGTTAACCAAGTGACAATTAATCACGAATTAGTTGCTGAAGAAGGCAAAACAATGAAGTTGATTTTTACTCCATTGCATGGTACAGGTGCAATGCTTGGAGAAAAAGCCTTAAAACAAGCTGGTTTTGAAAACTTTACAATGGTTCCTCAACAAGCAGAACCAGATCCAGACTTTTCAACTGTAAAAAAACCAAATCCAGAGGATCCAGCTGCTTTTGATTTAGCAATTGAATTAGGTAAAAAAGAAGACGCTGACTTATTAATTGGAGTTGATCCTGATGCTGATCGTTTAGGCGCTGCTGTTCGCCAGCCAGATGGTGAATATAAATTATTAACAGGTAATCAAATTGCTGCAATCATGTTAAATTACATCTTAACAGCACGCAAAGAAACTGGGACTTTACCTGCCAATGCAGCAGTAGTTAAATCAATCGTTTCAAGCGAATTTGCTACAAAAGTAGCCCACAATTTTGATGTTGAAATGATTAATGTTTTAACTGGTTTCAAATTTATTGCAGAACAAATTAAACATTTTGAAGAGACTAATGAACATACCTTTATGTTTGGCTTTGAAGAGAGTTATGGTTACTTGGAACGCCCATTTGTACGTGATAAAGATGCTATTCAATCATTAGTAATGTTGGCTGAAGTAGCTGCCTTTTACAAGAAACAAGGGATGAACTTGTATGATGGTTTGCAAGAATTATTTGAAAAGTACGGTTACTTTGCAGAAAAGACAATTGCATTAACATTTGACGGCGTTGAAGGTGCTCAAGAAATTAAAGATTTAATGACTAAATTCCGTGAAGAAGCTCCAACAGAATTTGCCGGCTACAAAGTTAGTGCATTGGAAGACTTTGAAAAATCGACTAAGACAATGGACGATGGTACGGTAACGAAGATTGAATTGCCAAAATCAAATGTTTTGAAATATATCTTAGAAGACGGTACATGGATTGCGGTGCGCCCATCAGGTACGGAACCAAAGATTAAGTTCTATATCGGTACTCAAGCAGATTCACAAGACAAAGCCTTTGAAAAACGGCAGCAATTTGAAGATACTGTAATGGCTTTTGTTAAGGGCTAATATTAATAAATAATAAACGAGAGGTTGTGACGCAAGTCCAGCCTCTTTTACTATATTTGCATTTCTGGACTTCGAAGAACCGGCATGCGTGTGAATTTTGTTTACTTTATTATCGAATTTTTAGTTATCTCTTTTTTTGAATCTAAAAATAACTGTGTGATTTTTTTGCAAACTTTTATGCGAAAATATGTTCGTCGTGGTAAAATGGTTAATAACTAAGTTTAAAGGAAAGGAGTTTGCTGCTAAATGATTGAACGACAAGCAGATCGAAAATTTGATTTAGTTGCCCCTTATAAGCCAACGGGTGATCAACCGAAAGCAATTAAGGAGTTAACTGAGGGATTAAAAAAAGGAGAGAAATCCCAAATTTTATTAGGTGCAACTGGTACTGGAAAAACTTTTACCATTGCAAATGTAATTAAAAATAATAATAAACCAACATTGGTATTGGCTCATAACAAGACCCTAGCCGGACAATTATACGGAGAATTAAAAGAATTTTTCCCTCATAATGCAGTTGAGTACTTTGTCAGTTATTATGATTTTTATCAACCTGAAGCATATGTTCCTTCGAGTGATACGTACATTGAAAAAGATTCGAGTATTAATGATGAAATTGATAAATTACGGCACTCAGCAACAAGTGCTTTGTTAGAACGCAATGATGTGATTGTGGTTGCTTCTGTATCTTCAATTTTTGGATTAGGTAGTCCGTTTGAATACCAAAAACATACAATTTCATTGCGTGTTGGTCAAGAAATGGATCGTGATCAATTATTAAAGGATTTAGTGGATATTCAATATGAACGCAATGATATTGATTTTCAACGGGGACGTTTTCGCGTACATGGCGATGTAGTTGAAATTTTCCCTGCTTCACATGATGAACGGGCAGTTCGAATTGAATTTTTCGGAGATGAAATTGACCGGATTCGTGAAATTGATCCATTAACGGGCGAAGTCTTTGGAGACCGGAATCACGTTGCTATTTTCCCAGCAACGCACTTTATGACGAATGATGATCAATTAGAACGTGCAATTAATGGTATTCAGCAAGAGTTGGATGAACGCACAGCACAGTTGCATAAAGAAGGAAAATTGCTTGAAGAACAACGCTTGAAGCAACGGACCACATATGATATTGAAATGCTTAAGGAAATGGGATACACATCTGGAATCGAAAATTATTCACGACATATGGATGGTCGAAAGAAAGGCGAACCGCCATATACGCTGCTAGATTTCTTTCCAAAAGATTTCTTAATTGTAGTCGATGAATCGCATGTTACGATGCCGCAAGTTCGTGGAATGTATAATGCCGATATTTCGCGGAAGCAGATGTTGGTAGATTATGGTTTTAGATTGCCTAGTGCATTAGATAATCGGCCGCTTAAGTTAGCTGAATTCGAAAAGCATGTTCACCAAATTATTTACATGTCAGCAACTCCCGGGCCATATGAAAAAGAACAAACTAATCATGTGGTTGAGCAAATCATTCGGCCAACAGGACTATTGGATCCTGAAATTGAAGTTCGTCCAGTAATGGGACAAATGGATGACTTGGTTGGTGAAATTAATAAACGCGTAGAACGCAATGAACGAGTCTTTGTTACAACATTAACGAAGAAGATGGCAGAAGATTTAACTGATTATTTCAAAGAATTAGGAATTAAAGTTAAATATTTGCATTCAGATATTAAAACTTTAGAACGAACAAAAATTATCCGTGACCTTCGATTAGGTAAATTTGATGTCTTAGTTGGAATCAACTTATTACGTGAAGGTATCGATGTTCCAGAGGTATCATTAGTAGCCATTTTGGATGCAGATAAGGAAGGTTTCTTGCGGAATGAACGTTCATTAATTCAAACGATTGGAAGAGCGGCGCGGAATGTAAATGGACATGTAATTATGTATGCTGATGAAATCACTGACTCAATGCAAGCCGCAATTGATGAAACCAAGAGACGGCGTCGGATTCAAGAAGAATATAATCGTGAACATCATATTACACCCAAAACGATTAAGAAAGATATTCGAGCACAAATCTCTGTTACAAACAATGAAACTGAAGATGATTCGAAGGATGCGGATGTAGAATTTAGTAAGATGACAAAAGCAGAACAACGTGAGATGATTGATAGATTGAAAGCTCAAATGAATGAAGCGGCTAAAGATTTAAACTTTGAAGAGGCAGCTTCATTACGGGATACAATTTTAGAGTTAGAATCAGAAATTGATTAGGAGGCAACGAAACTTGGCACAAGAAAAAATTGAAATTCATGGTGCACGAGCACATAATTTAAAAAATATTGATGTTACCATTCCTAAAAATAAATTAGTTGTAATTACAGGTTTATCAGGTTCGGGGAAAAGCTCATTAGCATTCGATACTTTATATGCAGAAGGTCAACGAAGATATGTAGAAAGTTTGTCTGCATATGCACGACAATTTTTAGGCCAAATGGAAAAGCCAGACGTAGATTCAATTGATGGTTTATCACCTGCAATCTCAATTAATCAAAAAACAACTTCAAATAATCCACGGTCAACAGTGGGAACAGTAACCGAAATCACAGATTATTTACGACTGTTATGGGCGCGGGTAGGAACTCCAATTTGTCCAAATGATGGTCACCGGATTACTAGCCAATCTCCTCAACAAATTGTAGACCAAATTTTGGAATTACCTGAAAGATCTAAGGTTCAGATTTTGGCACCGATTATACAAGATAAAAAGGGACAACACAAAGAAGTTTTGAAAAAAATTCAACGTGCAGGTTTTGTCCGGGTAATGATTGATGGTGAAATGCGCGAGATTGGTGAAGAAATTGAGCTTGAAAAGAATAAAAAGCATTCAATTTCAGTTGTAGTGGATCGGATAATTATTAAAGATGGAATTCGTTCACGACTATTTGATTCAGTTGAAGCAGCTTTAAAATTAACAGATGGATATGTTTCTGCAGATGTAATCGGTGAAAAAATATTACAATTTTCTGAAAAATTAGCTTGTCCATACTGCGGCTTTTCAATTAAAGAGTTAGAACCGCGACTGTTCTCATTTAATGCCCCATTTGGAGCTTGTCCAGAATGTGATGGCTTAGGAGAAAAGATTGAGGTTGATCCCGATTTAGTTGTCCCAGATCGAGAAAAATCGATTAGTGAAGGAGCAATTGCTCCGTGGTCACCAGATAGTTCAAAATACTATTACTCTTTACTAGAAGAATTTTGCAAATTGAAAAAAATTCCACTAGATAAGCCATTTAAAAAGTTGACGAAAAAACAACGCGAATGGCTGCTTTATGGTGCAGGAGAACAGAAATTCAAGTTTAGTCTGAAGAGCGATTTTGGTAAAGTTCGGAATGTTGAAATGGCGTTTGAGGGAGTAATTCCCAATATTGAACGGCGTTATCGCGATACTTCAAGTCCATTTAATCGAAATATTTTACGTCGTTATATGACTAGTCAAATTTGTAAAGCATGTAATGGATATCGGTTAAATCAACAGGCTTTAGCAGTGAAGATTAATGGGATGCATATTGGCGAAGTTTCTGATTTACCAGTTGATAAGGCGCTCAGTTTCTTTGACAGCTTAACCTTTACTGCACAACAGGAACAAATTGCACGACCAATTATTAAGGAACTTCATGATCGGTTGACTTTTTTGAAAAATGTGGGATTAGACTATTTAACTTTATCTCGTTCTGCAAGGACCTTATCGGGTGGTGAAGCTCAAAGAATTCGGCTTGCTACTCAGATTGGGTCAAATTTATCAGGAGTAATCTATGTTTTGGATGAACCTTCAATTGGTTTGCATCAACGGGATAATGATCGATTGATTGATTCACTTAAAGCAATGCGTGATTTAGGTAATACCTTGATTGTGGTTGAACACGATGAAGATACAATGAAAGCTGCGGATTATTTGATTGATATTGGTCCAGGTGCAGGAGCAAATGGTGGACAAGTCATGGCAGCCGGAACTCCTAAGCAGGTAATGAAAAAGAAAAAGTCGTTGACAGGACAATACCTATCTGGAAAGAAATTTATTCCGGTTCCAGAGAAGCGTCGTGAAGGCAATGGCAAAAAGCTTAAATTATATGGCGCTGCAGAAAATAATTTGAAAGAAATCGATGTCGAATTTCCTTTAGGTAAATTTATTGCGGTTACCGGTGTATCTGGATCTGGGAAATCAACTTTGGTTAATCAAATTTTAGAACGGATTTTAGCGCAAAAGATTAATCATAATACTACTGATAAACCGGGAAAATATCGTAAAATTACCGGAGTTGAAAATCTAGATAAAGTCATTAATATTGATCAATCTCCAATTGGCAGAACCCCACGGAGTAATCCTGCGACATATACTGGAGTTTTTGATGATATTCGCGGATTATTTGCACAAACAAATCAAGCAAAGATGCGAGGATATAATAAAGGCCGATTCAGTTTTAATGTTAAAGGCGGTCGGTGTGAGACATGCAAAGGCGATGGCATTATAAAAATTGAAATGAACTTTTTACCTGACGTATATGTAGATTGTGAAGTTTGTCATGGTTCAAGATTTAACTCTGAAACCTTGGAAGTTGAATATAAAGGTAAAAATATTGCTGAAGTTTTGCAGATGACGGTTGATGAAGCGTTAGAATTTTTTGATGCCATTCCAAAGATTAAGCGTAAATTGCAAACAATTTCAGATGTTGGCTTAGGTTATGTTCAGTTAGGACAATCTGCAACAACGCTTTCTGGTGGTGAAGCTCAACGAATGAAATTAGCATCAGAATTGCATAAGAAAGCCACCGGTAAAACATTGTATATCTTAGATGAACCTACAACAGGATTACATTCAGATGATATAAAACGTTTGCTTACTGTTTTACAACGTTTAGTAGATAAAGGAAATACAGTTTTAGTAATTGAACATAATTTGGATGTAATTAAAAATGCCGATTATTTAATTGATTTAGGACCTGAAGGCGGAGAAGGCGGCGGCAATGTTGTTGCTATGGGAACCCCAGAAACAGTTGCCGAAAATCCCGCAAGTTATACTGGGAAATATTTAAAACAAATGTTAAATAAAAGTTAAAAACATGCGATAATAGACAATATATAATGAATTTTTTAGGATTGTAATGTACATTGAGGGAGGAAGGTCACAATGAGTGAACCATTTGAATTAGTAATTGTAACTGGAATGAGCGGAGCAGGAAAAACAGTTGCCATGCAGAGTTTTGAAGATTTAGGCTATTTTTGTGTGGATAATATGCCGCCTAAATTATTGCCTAAACTTTGGGAACTAGTAATGGAAACGGGAAAAATTAATAAAGTTGCGTTAGTAATCGACTTGCGTGCGCGGAATTTCTATGATGAAATTAATGAGATTTTGCCAGAATTACAAGCAAATCATGGAATTAATACTCATATTTTATTCTTGGATGCATCGGATGAAGAATTAGTTGCTCGTTATAAAGAAACTCGTCGAGCTCATCCTTTGGCACGCGATAGTCGTCCATTAGATGGAATTAAGCGGGAACGAGAGTTACTTTCGGGAATTAAAGCTCAAGCTCAGTTAGTGGTAGATACGAGCAAGTTATCACCACGGAAGTTACGAGAAGAAATTTTTCATTTATTTGAAAAAGATAGCGAATATCCATTTCACATTGATGTAATGTCATTTGGTTTTAAATATGGTTTGCCAATTGATGCAGATATTGTGATGGATGTTAGATTTTTACCTAATCCATTTTATGTTCCAGAATTAAAGAATAAAACTGGATTAGATAAGGATGTTTATGATTATGTAATGAATTCAAAAATGACGGATGAATTTTTTGAGCATTTTAAATCATTGCTTGAAACTGTAATTCCAGGATACATTGAGGAAGGAAAAACTAATGTAGTGATTGGGATTGGCTGTACTGGTGGACAACACCGTTCAGTTGCATTAGCGCAACGAATTGGAAATTGCTTAAAGAAAAATTACGAAGTCTCAATTGCTCATCGTGACATTAACCGCAGAAAGGAGACTGTAAACCGGTCATGAGCAGACAACCTAAAATTGTAATGATTGGCGGCGGAACTGGATTACCAGTAATTTTACGCGGATTAAGAAAACGTAATGTAGATATTACTGCAATTGTTACTGTTGCGGATGATGGGGGATCTTCAGGAGTAATTCGCGATTATATTAATGTCGTTCCGCCTGGAGATATTCGAAATGCTTTAGTTGCACTTTCAAATTTACCTAAATTAGAAAAAGATATTTTTCAATATCGTTTTAAATCAGATGATCAATTCTTTTCTGGACATGCAATTGGGAACTTAATCATTGCTGCTTTGTCTGAAATGAATGGTGATAATATTTTTGAAGCAATTCAACAATTATCAGCAATGCTGAAAGTTGATGGTTATGTTTATCCTGCGTCAAATACGCCTTTGACGTTAAATGCAAAATTTAGTGATGGCAGTACATTGGCAGGAGAATCAGAAATTTCAGCTGCTGGAAAAACAATTAAAAAGGTGTGGGTAACGGCAATTGATGATTCAAAACCACAAGCTGTTCCTGAAGTAATAGATGCAATTTTGGATGCTGATCAAATTGTGTTAGGTCCAGGAAGTTTATTTACAAGTATTTTGCCAAATTTAATGATTAATAATGTTGGTCAAGCAGTCTTGCAAAGTAAAGCAGAAGTGGTTTATATTTGTAATATTATGACTCAAAAAGGTGAAACTGAGCACTTTACAGATGCTCAACATGTGCGTGTTCTGCATGAACATTTGCATCAAAAATTTATTAATACTGTATTAGTGAACACTGAACCAGTTCCAGATGATTACATGGATCGGCAAAAATATGATGAATATTTAGATCAAGTAAAACATGATTTTAACGGTTTGCGTGCAGAAGGTTGTCGCGTAATTACAGACAATTTCTTAAAATTAAAGGATCATGGTGTTTTTCATAATGGAAATCAAGTAGTTGAAGAACTGATGCAGTTAATTGGTAGACCGCATTCTTGGGTTGACTAATCTCTAATTGAGAAAGGATGATTTGAGTTGTCCTATGCAAGTGATGTTAAAAAGGAATTAACGATGCTGGAAGTGCATAATGAAGGTAATGGCAAAGCAGAGTTAATGGCTTTAATTCGCATGAATGGCTCATTGAGTATTGAAAATCACCACTTTGTATTGTCAGTTCAAACTGAAAATCCAGCAACTGCTCGCCGAATTTATAAATTATTAAAACAGTTTTATCACGTCGAAAGTGAATTGATGGTTCGTCGCAAGATGAAATTAAAGAAAAATAATTTATATATTGTTAAATTGCGTAATGATAGTGAACGAGTTTTAAGTGATTTAGATATTTTAAATGGTTTTCAAATTAAGCAAACAGTGCCAATTGATTTTTTAGATAATGACTTGAAGGTTCGTTCATATTTAAGAGGAGCTTTTCTAGCTACTGGTTCAGTTAACAATCCTGAAACTGGCAGATATCATTTAGAAATTTATTCATTATATGAAGAGCATAATGATACTATTTGTGAAATGATGAATCGGTATCATTTAAATGCACGTAAAACAGAGCGCAGAAGCGGGTATATTACGTATTTAAAAGAAGCAGAAAAAATTGCTGATTTTTTGTCATTGATTGGTGCGACAAATTCAATGTTGAAATTTGAAGATATTCGCATTGTGCGTGATATGCGAAATTCAGTTAACCGCATTGTAAATTGTGAAAATGCCAATTTGAATAAAGTGGCGGATGCTGCAAATAAACAAATTGAAAATATTAATTATTTGGATGCACATTTAGGACTTGATAAATTGCCTGAAAAATTACAAGAGGTAGCTCAAGTACGAGTAGCTCATCCGGAGTTAAGTCTAAAGGAATTAGGAGAACTAGTTCCAGGAGGGCCAATTTCAAAATCTGGTATTAATCACCGTTTACGAAAAATTAATGAATTAGCAAATAAGATGCGTGCTGGAGTAAATGTAGAATAAAAATGCATATAAGAAAACGGGTATGCTGTAAGAAAAATCGAACGAATTGTAAATTGAAGATTCGATTGATTTGTAACTTACAGGCATACCCGTTTTTTAAACTTGACTATACAAAAAAAGGCTGAACTTACGTCACAGCCTTTTCAATAATTGATGATTATTTCATTTTCTTTTTGTTTTCCATAATGCCATCAATCAAACCGTAATCAACTGCTTCTTGGGCAGTCATAAAGTTATCACGATCAGTATCAGCATTAATTTTCTTAATTGTTTGGCCAGTGTGATCTGCCAAAATCTTGTTGATTAATTTGCGAGTCTTCAAGATATGTTCAGCAGCAATTTGAATTTCAGTTGATTGACCTTGTGCACCGCCAAGTGGTTGGTGAATCATAATTTCTGAATTAGGTAATGCAAAACGTTTGCCTTTAGCACCAGCAGTTGCCAAAACGGATGCCATGGATGCTGCCATTCCCATTACGATGGTTTGAACATCAGCGTTAACAAAGTTCATTGTATCGTAAATTGCTAAACCAGCTGAAACAGAACCACCAGGTGAGTTAATATACATGTAAATGTCTTTTTCTGAATCTTGTGCATCAAGGAATAATAATTGAGCGATGATGGCGTTTGCCATATCATCGTTGATTTCACCTGAAACCATAATGATGCGGTCTTTTAATAAACGTGAATAAATATCATAAGCACGTTCACCTTGTGATGATTGTTCAATGACTGTAGGTATTAATGCCATAATAAACATCCTCCTAATCTTTTCAAATCTGATTTAAGTTTATCACATAACTTATGTTAATTACATTTTATAACAAAGGTCAAAAAAGGTCAAATTAATTTGCTGATGTTGAACAATCTTTTTAAAAAAGAAAAATTAAAAATAATGAAATGTAAATGATAAAAATATGTAATTTTAATTAGAAAATGATTAAAATACATGCTATAATAATTTTAACGTCTTTATTAATTTTTTTTAAGGGGATGACTTTATGTCAAATAGTATTTCGTTAAATGACCCGTCGTTACACTGGGAATCAAGATATAAACGAAATTGTTTTATTTATATCATCATTTATGGATTATTAGGTGCAGTTACAGGGGTAACCAATAATACATTAGTTTCATATTTGGATTTGGCTGCACCTAAAGTTGTTACGGGGTTAAATATTTATACTGCGATTGGTTCATTATTAATGGCGATTATGTTGATTTATATTCATAAGACTGGATATAAAAAAGTTTTAATCGTCGCTCCAGTATTAACAGTGATGACAATGATAGCAATGATTTTTACCGATAATACACAAGTTATTGCGATTTCATATGCCTTATTGAATGCCGGGGTAGGAATTTATGATTTCATGTATCCATTGATGTATTCAGTATATGTTCCACGGAAAATTCGGACTTTCATGATGTCAGCAGTTATGGTAACAAACTTGGTAACTCAAGCAATTGTGACATTTTTTGGTGGCAAAGTTGTTGTTTGGGTATTTAGTAAATTGATGCATATCAGTTATGACCAAGCTTCATTATTATCTGGTCATCAAGCTAAAATGACTGGAAATGTGCTTGCAACGTACATTAATTCATATAAGTCAGTAATTTATATCGCAATGGGCTTTACAGTTTTGGCATTCTTCTGTTCATTATTCTTAAAAGAACGCCCAAGTGATTACAAAGAAACTGAAGCAGAATTGGAAGAACGGGAAGCAAAGAAAGCTGTTAACTTCAAGCTTTTAGCCAAGAAGGATATTGTTTTATTTGTAACATTTTTAGGATTAATTCGGATTGGTGCATATTTAATTACTCCATATTTTCCAATTTATTTAAATAATTTCTTACATATTCAACGTGGAACAGTCTCAACAATTATTACATTACAAACCTTTGCGATGCTGATTGGTTATACATTTGCACCATGGTTGGAAAAGAAATTGGGTTCAATTGTTTCAATTTCTGTAATGACTCTTTCATGTACTCCACTAATGTTACTTATGGCTAAAGGAAATATTTTTGGATCAGGAGTGGCAATTGCGATTGGAATTGTATTGTTCTTACGGTCAGGTTTAGCAAATGCCTCAATGCCAATTCAACAATCATTGCAAATGGCTTTGGTGCCTAAGAATTTACGGCCAGCATTTAGTTCTTTGATTACTATTGTAAACTCTGTAATTGGAATTGGAGTTGGAATCTTTACTTCAACTATCTTATTGAAAAATCCATCTGGGTACGCAACCGCATACTACATTGCAGCTGTTTTCTATATTGTTGCATGTATCTTATTATTAGTATTACGTAAGAAGTACAATCGAATTATGGAAAAAGAAACTGATGAAGAAAAAATTGAACGTGAACAGGAGGAAGCTGCTGAGGAAAGAGGAGAATAGTTTAATTACAGGGGAATAATTAGAAAAAGTATTTATGAATCATAGGCATATATATTAAAATCTAAAACGATAAATTTATAATAAATCGCTTACAATTATGAATTATCCAAACAATGAATCTGATAGAGAAAGATATGATGATTTTTCATTAGAGAATTTTAATTTGATTTAATTATTAATCAGTGTAAAATTATCTATCGACATAAGTCAAAATAAACAATGCCCGTGAGCATTAATTTTGGAGGAATCATAGTATGGATAATTCACATAAAACCAGTCTAAGTAAAGAGCAAAAACGTGTTATTGCCTCTACTGCGACTGGTTTTTCATTTGAAAACATGGATTTTAATTTCATGTCTTTTGCCTTAACATCAATCATCGCTAGTTTAGGAATTTCAACAACAGAAGCGGGTTGGATTAATACGATTACTAACTTAGGGATGCTTGTCGGGGGCTTATTCTTCGGAATCCTCAGTGATAAATATGGACGTGTAAAGATTTTCTCATATACGATTTTTATTTTCGCTGGGGCTACTGCTTTAATGTACTTTGCTAATAATTTAACAATGGTTTACATTTTGCGTTTCCTTGTTGGATTTGGTGAAGGTGGAGAATATGGTGCTGGAATGGCTTTGATTGCTGAATACTTCTCTGAAAAACACTATGGTCGAATGACTGCGATTGCAAGTATTGGTGGTCAACTTGGTGGAATCTTAGCTGCTATTTTATCAGCAATCATTTTACCTCGCTTTGGTTGGCACATGCTCTTCTTAATTGGTGTATTTCCAGTAGTTTTAGCTTTCTTTATTCGGCGTAATTTAAAAGAAAGTAAAGTTTTCTTGGAAAATCAGCAAAAAGAAGACAAACCTAAAGTTTCATTCAAGCGTTTATTTGAAACTCCTCGTATGGCTGCTCAAACATTAGGATTGATCTTTATGTTAGTTGTTCAATGTGGCGGTTACTATGGTTTGATGAACTGGTTACCAACAATTGTGCAAAAGCAGCTTGGAATTACTGTTCAAGGATCATCATTGTGGATGGTTTCAACAATTATTGGAATGTGTATTGGAATGCTTGTATTTGGTAATGTTTTAGATTACTTTGGTCCACGCAAATCATTCGGTTGTTTCTTGATTGGGGCTGCATTTGTAATTTATGCGTTAATTCGGGCACGTAATATGATTGAATTAGTTATATTAGGTGCAATTGTTGGTTTCTTCGCTAACGGAATGTACGGTGGATATGGTGCAATTATGAACTACTTGTACCCAACAGATATTTCAGCAACTGCAAATAACTTTATCATGAATGTTGGTAAAGCAATTGGTAGTTTTTCAACAGTTGTAATTGGTTTCTTAATGAGTAAATATTCAATGGGAGTAGTTATGGGCTTCTTATCTGCAATGTATCTTTTGAGCTTTGTAGTAATGTTGTTGATTCCAGGTTTAAAAGAAATGACTAAAA
>DXFP01000034.1 GCA_019114385.1 Candidatus Ligilactobacillus excrementigallinarum
TATTTTTCAATTAATCCGTTTTATTTTGGGAGCGTTTATTTTATTTTCAGTTATAGTATTTATTTTTGGAACAGAGTATAGAGATTTTAAATTAACATCTCAATTAGGTTATTCCCGAAAAACACTATGGAAAAGTAAAATATGTGAATTAATTATTTTGTCGATTTTAACATTAATATTCTCTAGCATCAATTTTTCAAGTAATAAATTAATCAATGAAATTGTAATGTATTTAATCATTTTAACTGGGTATTCGACAATATTGGCATTTGGTAATTTAATTAGTTTAGTATCTTGGAAAACAAGAATTGTATTGGTATCAATTCTTATTCTAATAATATATGGGATTACTTCCATGATTAGCAAATTTGTTAATGGTAGATTGTTTAATGAACTTTTTGGAATTACAACTCAATATATAAATATTATTCCAATAATTGAAATGTTGATTTGGATATTATTAATGGTTATTTTGAGTTATTTATTTACTATGAAACAGCATTTTAGAAAAGAATAAAAAGCTAAGATCAAATTGATTATCTCCAATTTGATCTTAGCTTTTTTTATTACATAAAATATTGTTTATTTTAGTTAATTTGAATTGATATGCGGTTTCGTATAAATATGAGAATTTAATTCTCCGATCTAATAGCTTATATTAGCCGTTGCTCAAGGCGGTCTACGCATTCTTAGTTATGCCATTCAGCTACTCTTTGTTTCAAAATGGCACCACCATAAATCAAGGATTCAATTACAGTAATGAAGAAACTGACCGGCCAATTTGTCAGATAACTAAGATAGAGTCCTAACCATACACCGGTCAACGCAAAAATAAAGGTAAGACCAATCATTTTCCAGAGTGAATGAACGAAATATTTGGATGCTGAAGCAGGAATTGTCAGTAAGACGAAAATCAAGAGAGCCCCGATGATTTGGGCTGTGATGCTGACTGTCAATGCAAGCATCAACAGGAACAAGATAGAAATTAACTTGTTAAAGCGTTGATTGTATTCGGCGCCTTGAGCATCAAATGAACTGAAAGCTAACTTGCGGAAAGTGAAGAAAATCAAAATCAACAAGAAAATACTTAAGCTGACCAAATCGCGTAAATCAGTGGCATCAATACCGACGATACTTCCGAATAGGATGCTGGTAGCGTAGTTTGCCTGTTTATTTGACAAAGACAAGAAGAGGACACCTAATCCTAAGAATAAACCGGAAAATACGGAAATTGACGACTCACGCCGCGAGACCTTTTCACCAGATAAACCAATGAAGAGGGCACTGCAGCAAGTGAACAGCAACATTCCCGCTAAAGGTGAAATTCCAGCAAACACTCCGAAACTGGCACCGGAAAAGCCGATTTCTGAAAGTGTGTGAGTGAAAAATGAAGTTTGGCGTGCAATTACGAAAACGCCCATTACACTGCAGATGAGGGCAATAAAAATTCCAGCAGTGAAAGCATATCGCATAAAGGCATAATCAAACATTATTCTGCTCCTTTCTTAGTCATTGTGGCACTTTGATTGGCTAAATGCAGTTCGTAGTCTGCATACGCATCAATTAGTTCCGGATCATGCGTGATAAATAAGACGGTTAAGTCACGCTTTTGCATGATTTGTTTCAATAATTTCAATAAGAAATGTTTAGCGGTGCGGTCTAAACTGGCAGTCGCTTCATCCAAAATCAACAATTCCGGATCAGAACATAATGCTTGTGCCAGGTAAGCACGCTGCTTTTCACCGCCAGATGCACGGCCTAATGCACGGTTTTGAATAGCAGTTAATTTAGTATCTTGTAAAATTCCCGCTAATTTAATATTCATGGCTTTTGAATTCCAAGGCAAGATGCGATGTTTGAATCCTAATGAAACAAAATCGCAGATGCATAATGGATATTCATCGTCAATGTTGCGCAATTGCGGTACATATTGCACCTGATCGCGATTGATTGCAAAGCGGGTATGTACTGTATAATTATGATCTAAATCTTGCAGTAAATGTTTGATTAAAGTTGACTTCCCTACGCCATTTTCACCAGTGATACAGGTGAGTGCATTGGGTGGAATTTTAAATTTAAGATTTTTAAATAACGTCCGGTCAGGAATTTTAATATCCAGACCATTAACTTCTAAAATCGAATTCATATTTTCTCCTTACGCATGTTGCTTAACAATTTTTAGTATTTGATTTAATTCTGCATCAAACCATTCAATGTATGAATCATTGCTTGGCATGGTTTCGGTCACTTTGACAATTGGAATGTGTTCTTGTTTGCACAATTTAACCATGTTGTCGACGATTTTGCTTTCGCTTTGCTTGTTTAAAACAAAGAAGGCAATGCGATGCTGCTTGATTGCATTTTGCAGTTTGGCAATATCGGTATATGACGGATCAGAACCTTCCTCAATTGCAAGACTGAAATGATTATCAATAATGTGAAAGCCCATTGCTTTTAAGGCATAATCAAAGGCTGGCTCGCTGACTGCGATAGTTGCTTTAGTTTTGAGATGTTTAATTTGATCCATTTTAGTATCTAATTGATGTAATTTTTGCTTATATTGTTGTGCATTATGTTCAAAATCGGTGCGGTATTGCGGTAACAATTTACTATATTGGGTTACCAAGGCGTCGGTTAGACGTTCGACGTTTTGCGGATTATACCACAAGTGTTCATTGTCGCCATCTTTGGCCCCAACAAGTTGAGCAACTGACAGGTACTTGCTGCCTTGCAATCTTTTGACCCAAGTATCATAGCCGACACCGTTATAAATCACGAGATTGGACTTAGCTACTTTTTTAGCAGTGGCAACAGTGGGGGTAAAATCATGCGGATCGACATTCGGACTGTCGATAATCGAGGTCACTTTCCCATGTTTGCCTAAAACTTCCTGGGCAACTTGGCCGTAGAAGTTGGTTGTTGAAACCACTTTGATTTGTGTTAAATGTTTAGTTTGAGTTTGCTTGTGTGATTGACATCCGCTTAATATGGTACAGCAAAGTAACAACAAGAGGATACCACTCATCTTTTTCAAAAAGTTTCGCAAAAAAACTGCTCCTTTATTGTTATTAGTAATGATTACTTTTTAGATGATAATGACCAATTAAAAGTCTGTCAAGCCTTAATTTGATGCGGATTATTGAATTACGATTTAGGTTTTAAAACTGATGATTGATATCTGGCAGATTGTATTTCTTAGATTACGATTTAAAATAGAAAAGATTTTTTTGAAATTAATTTTTGAAATGAAAAAGAGTATAAAAAAACTCTGCACATTACTAAGTAAAGTGCAGAGAAAAAAGGAGTAAGTGATGATGAATAGAACTTGTATAGGTATGTGAGCCGAATCTAGGGGGAGATGGAAGCTCACATAAGCCCCTTCATCAATGATTTTATTATATGATGAATTTTCGTATTCGTCAACCATAAATTCCAAAAAATCCATTATTTTTTTAAAAATGTGAGTGATTATGATTTTACTATTTAATTATCCTGAATTAATCACCTAATGCTTGGCATAATTAGTGAAAATATTTTCTAAGATAGTCAAGACGTATGGTGTATAAAATGCATCCGTCCCGTTAACTGTCTTTTGCAACGTAGTAATTTGGATTTCGTGATGCTGCTGTTTGAATGCTTCTGCAAAATTTTCCAATGCGACTGTATCAGTTTGAACATCATCTTCGCCATTAAAAATAAATAATGGAGCACATTTATGCTGTGGAATTTGGGCAAGTAAAGTTTCGCTTTCACTTAAGCCAAATAGAATTCCGCCTTTAAAACGTAATGGCAAGACACGGGCGTCTTCGGCATTCCATTCTTGAACATTGGCAGTCAAAATGCATAATGCACTAAGTAGAGCACCTTGCTTTTCGCCCCACAAAAAACACCGATTAGTATCGATGTCGTATTGATATGCATGCAGCATTAAGTAACGAATGGCAGTTTTTAACTGTACAACCTGTTCCTGTGCCATACCATGCAATTGTTCAGCAGGAATAATTGCAATAGTAAAGCCATGACTTGCTAAGTCCATGAGCGGTTTAAAATGCAAATTAGCTTGACCAACTGCTACTTTTTCAGTTACAAACACAATTAATGGGTGGTATTGTCGCTTTGTCCCTTGCTTTGCAGGAACGATAACATGCAAAAATTGTTGCGGATTAAATGCCAGATTTAATTTAACTTGCGGATATTGTTCTTGGGCAGGTTCATTTAAAATTTCACTCATTTTGATGCTCCTAATTTAATCTTTCTACTATTATATTATACTGAATAGAATTGAATTAAAAAAATTTTGTTAAAACCAGCGAAACATTGTCGGGTCATCTTGCTTTTAATGAGTAAATAACTTACACTAATGAATAGTGTGAAACATTCAAAATTAAGGATGTTTCACGAAAAATGATGAAAGGAATTATTATGACACCAGAAGAATTTAAAACCGCGCTTAAAACACATGGTATCGAATTAGATGACCATCAAATGGCGCAATTTGAAACTTATTATCAATTTTTGGTTCAAGCAAATCAGTATGTGAATTTAACTGCAATTACTGAACAAAAAGATGTTTATTTGAAGCACTTTTATGATTCATTATTACCTGCAATTGAGTTGCCAGAATTGAGAACCCAAGCAGTCACATTATGTGATGTGGGAGCTGGTGCCGGTTTTCCATCATTACCGCTTAAAATTGCATTTCCGCAATTAAAAGTCACAATTGTGGATTCATTAAATAAGCGGATTAAATTTTTAGAAGAATTGGTTGCACGTTTAGGCTTGCAAGATGTTGAATTGCATCATGCACGGGCAGAAGAATTTGCAGGAAAGAAGAGCAAATTCAGAGAAAGTTTTGAACTTGTGACAGCTAGAGCAGTTGCGCGTATGTCAGTGTTGGCAGAACTTTGCTTGCCATTAGTGCGACTTGGCGGTCAGATGATTGCGTTGAAGGCTCAAAAAACTGCTCAAGAATTGGCAGATGCACAAAAGGCGATTCAAGTTTTGGGCGGTAAAGTCGAAAATGATATTGAAACCCAACTGCCCGAAACGCATGATCAACGTAATTTGGTGATTTTACAAAAGGTTAAACATACACCAAAACAATATCCACGCAAAGCAGGAACGCCAGCGCGCAATCCAATTAGTTAGACGTGAAAGGGAGGGATAATATGGCATTTTTTTGGAATAAGAAAAAGCACAATGTAAAGTCAACTGAAGAACATCCTGAAAACCAGGTTGAAAAGATTGCAGTTAAGCAGATTATTCCCAACCGTTTCCAACCACGTCAAATCTTCAGCCAGCAAAAAATAACGGAGCTTGCAGAAACCATTAAAGAACATGGTTTGCTGCAACCGATTATTTTGCGTGAATATGAAAAAGACAAGTATGAAATCATTGCTGGTGAACGGCGTTTTCGGGCGATTAAGTATCTTGGCTGGGAAAAGGTGCCTGCCATTGTCAAGAAGATGACAGATACTGAGGCTGCTTCAATGGCGGTAATTGAAAATTTGCAACGAGAAGAATTGACTTCAGTTGAAGAAGCTGAGGCCTATCAACGGTTATTAGATTTAAATCATTTGACTCAGGCTGAATTAGCAGATCAATTAGGTAAAAGCCAATCCTTTATTGCTAATAAGTTACGTTTGTTGAAGCTTTCACGGCCAGTTCAGCAAGCAATTTTGAACCGCAAAATCTCAGAACGGCATGGACGGGCATTAGTAAAGCTGAATCCGGAACAACAGCAGCAGATGTTGCGCGAAATTGAGAACAACCGATTATCAGTTAAAGAAACTGAAAAGCGCGTTAGTCGTTTAGTGGTTCCTCGGATGCGACCAAAGAAATCTAAAATTAAAGGAGTTACTAAAGACGTCCGGTTAGCCGTCAATACTATTAAGCAGTCAGTCAAAATGATTAAAGATACTGGCGTGGACGTGAATGTTACCGAAGAAACGACCGCAGATACACAGAAAATCATTATTGAAATCCCATTGAACAAGAAGAAGTAGAGAAGGAGTGATTGAAATGGGGCGGATTATCGCACTTGCCAATCAAAAAGGAGGCGTTGGTAAAACAACGACCAGCATTAATTTGGGTGCATGTTTGGCAGAATTAGGCAAAAAAGTCTTATTGATTGATGCCGATGCTCAAGGGAATGCAACTAGCGGATTAGGAATTCGCAAAGCTGATATCAAGGCCGATGTCTATGACGTTTTAGTTAATGAAACGCCCATTACAGATGTAATCATCCATACTAGCCGAAAAAATTTGGATATTGTTCCTGCAACAATCCAATTATCTGGTGCAGAAATCGAATTGACATCTCAAATGGCACGAGAAAAACGTTTGGCTGACGCTGTTTTACCAATTCGTGATACCTATGATTACATTTTAATTGACTGTCCTCCTTCATTAGGAATGTTGACAATCAATGCTTTTACAACTTGTGATGCAATTTTAATTCCAGTTCAAAGTGAGTACTATGCTTTGGAAGGATTGAGCCAATTATTAAATACTATTCAATTGGTACAAAAACACTTCAATCCGAACTTGAAGATTGAAGGGGTATTGTTAACTATGTTAGATGCTCGAACAAACTTAGGGAATGAAGTTGTTGAAGAAGTCAAACGGTTCTTTAAAGATAAAGTGTATAACACAATTATTCCACGAAATGTTCGGTTATCAGAAGCTCCAAGTCATGGTATGTCAATTATTGATTATGATCCATCTTCTCGCGGAGCAAAGGAATATATGGCATTGGCCAAGGAGGTTTTAGTAGCTCATGGCGAATAAAAAAGGTTTAGGTCGCGGAATTAATGCTTTGTTCAGCGATTTTACGGAAGAAAAAGAAGTTGATGAAAAGGTTGAAGAATTAGAGTTAAGTGAAATTCGGCCTAACCCATATCAACCACGGAAAACTTTCGA
>DXFP01000035.1 GCA_019114385.1 Candidatus Ligilactobacillus excrementigallinarum
GGACCGATGTTTAAGCGAGCATCGTTTCCATAGTATGTTGAGAATAATTGGAATAAGTTGAAACGAATTCCTTGTTGAGCAGCTTCATCACCATCAATTGTGATGTCTGATTTTTCCCAACGTTCTGCCCAAGCATCTTCTTGTGCTTGAACTAATTGGTCATATGTTTGTTCGCCAGCTTTATTCATTAAGTTAGTTGTTGCTTCATCTAAGACATCCACTGTATCATAGTCACGTGATGTTGTAACAATTACACGTTTTTCAAATGAAACTGTTTGATCAGAATCAATTGCGCCTTCAAAGTTGTTAGCAACATATTTTTCTTCATTTTCTGATGCAACTGCGTTTAAGTCAGTTTCGTGGCTCATTGCCATTTCAACTGTGAAACGAGGTGTGCCGAAGTTATTTTCAGCAGTCTTACCAACTAAGCGACCTGTCTTATCTGCAACTTCTTTATTCAAAACGCCCCAGAATTGTTCGCCGTAGTTTGAGTCTTCGTTATAAACATCAGCGTTGATCATTGATTGAACTTCAATCTTAACTGGTTCGTTGCTTAAGTTAGTGAATGTTAACTTGTTTGCATATAATTCCTTAAATGCAATACTTACAAAACGTTCTGACTTAACTTGAATCTTGTGACCGTCTTTTTCAACGATGAATGAACGGTTCAAGACACCGCGCTTCATGTCTAAGCAAAGTTCAAAATCACTGAATGAATCCTTTGCCAAGTCGATTGATTCGCCGTTGATCTTGATATCAACACTTACAAAGTCGATTGCGTTAGGAACCTTACCGAAGTATTCTGGGTAACCGTTCTTCCACCAACCAACACGAGTCTTGTCAGGGTACCAAACCCCACCCAAGTAAATACCTTGATGAGTGTCGCCAGAATATTTTTCTTCAAACATTCCACGCATACCCATGTATTCGTTACCGATACTTGTCATACTTTCTTGGAGACGTTTATCTTCAGGATTTAATTCATGAGTGATAACTTTCCAAGGATCAATTTCAAATGTTCTCTTCATGTAAATTCACCTCTTAATACGTTTCTGCTTGGTACGCAATATGCATGCGTTTGTGTTCGCCAGCCTTTAACCAAACCTTGCCAAATTCATCATGATGCAATGCATCTGGTAAAGTTTGCACTTCAGTGGCCAGCGAGTTAAATAAACCTTTTTCATCATTTTCAGCAGTCTTCGGATCAGCTGTGAAAATCACTAACCCGTTTCGATCACTGAAAACATTAATTTTAACATGTTTATCTTTTTCGTCAATCTTAACTACTGGTTGGTTGAAATCCGCTTCTACTTCGTAAGCTGTATCAAAACCCTTCTGATGTTCGCTTGCATGCAAATCATCAACTGCAGCAGCCAAGTTGCGTGCACTAGTAAAGTCATAAGCGGTTCCTTTGACATTCATGAATTCACCAGTTGGAATCTTGTCGTCGCGCGTTTCTAGAATCCGACTGCCGTTGATTTCAACTTCTGTGTTATTCAAGCCTTGATCTAGTGCCCAGTAAATATGAATTGTTGGATCATAAACAGTATCTGATTGAGCAACAACATCATATGTAACATCCAGGCGATTATCTTCGCTCAAGAAATAATCAATTTGCAAAGTTAACTTGCCTGGGAAGCCATCCATTGATGAATCCAAATTCAAACTCAAAATGACTTCGTTGTCTGCTACTTGATAGCCGTCAAAGACCTGGGTGCTGACACCATTGTCGCCGCCATGCAATGTATTATCCCCTTCATTGGCTGGCACCTGTACCTTTTTGCCATTAAGCATAAAGTTGGCATCTTTGATCCGACCAGCAATCCGACCGATTTGTTTGCAAATTTGGTAAGGATTGTCAGCATATTCGCTTGCGTGATCAAAGTTAACGACTAAGTTTTGACGTTTTTCACCGTTCATAATAGAAAATTCTTGAATAATTCCGCCTAGTGACAAGATCACTACGCGAGTTTGCTTTGCATTAGTTAACGTAAAACGTTCAACTTCTTTTCCCCGAATGACTTCTTTTTTCATTTTTTCACCTGCTTTTAAATTTCACCGTCAATTTCATCTGGTTGTGCGGGTGCTTCAGCACTTGTTTCTTTAATTGCAAAGACTGAAATTGCACCTAACAACATTGCAATACCTGCTAAAAGAAGCATGTGTGTTTGCTTGCCGCCTAACATTGGGAAGATGATGAAACTTGCTAATGAAGCAACGATTTGTGGCAAGCAAATTGAACCGTTGAATAAGCCTAAGTATGTTCCCATGTGTTTACCTGACAAAGCATTTGTAACGATTGTCAATGGGTAAGTATTCATTGATGCCCACGCCATTCCAACTAATGTGAATGAAACAATCAAGGCCATCTTGTTGTGTACGAAGAAGATTGATGCAAATCCGGCAGCACCTAAAACTAAACTACCTGCATAACCTGCTTTGTGGAACTTGTTTGGCAACTTAGCTAATACATATGACCAGATAACAGCGGCAATTGATTGAACAGCTGATAAGACACCATACCAGTTACCAGCAGCTTGAAAACCAGCTGATGCTGTATCTGTTGTGTGCCATACGTTTGCAGCAATTGCACCGTTTGAATATGTCCATAAGTATTGGAAAGCAAACCAGCAGAAGAATTGAACTAATGTTACTGTCCAGAATGCCTTTGGAGCCTTCTTCAACAATGTGAACATGCCAACCTTTTCTTCGTTGTCATCTTCTGAAATACCATGATACTTAGCATATGTTTGTGGGTCGTATTCGTGAACCCGGAAAACTGTAAACAAACTTGTGACAATTAAGATTACCGCACCAACGTAGAATGATAACTTAACTGACATTGGAACGTCACCTTTGTGAGCTGTGTTAGCAACCCCAAACATTGTTAATAAGAATGGGAAAACAGCAGCTAAAACAGCACCGGTGTTTGATAAGAAACTTTGAATTCCGTATGCATAACTCTTTTGCTTATCGTTAACCATATCACCAATCATCATCTTGAATGGCTGCATAGCAACGTTTGATGATAAATCAAGAAATGCAACTGTGATTGCAGCAAACACCATCGCAGCAACGGATGCATATCCCAATCCAAGACTTCCTGAGTTAGGTAACAAACACATTACGATAACCGCAACTAACGCACCTAACAACAAGTAAGGCAAACGCCGACCACCTAACTTAGGTGCCCATGTACGATCTGAGAAGTAACCAACTAATGGTTGCACAATTAAACCAGCCAATGGTGGCAAAATGAAGAACCAGCCCAAGTCATTTGGGTTTGCCCCAATTGTTTGGAAAATCCGGCTCATTTGTGAACTTTGTAATGTGAACGCCATCTGAACTCCTAAAAAGCCAAAGTTAATCATCCAGATTGTACTTGGTTTTAAATTAGGAAGCCCAGCTTTTGGTTTGTTATTATCCATAACGTAAATCCTCCTAAATAAATAATTACAATAATTCGCTTACGCTCTCCATATATGTAAACGATTTCTTTAATGATTACTATCAGTAGTATACCGCGTTATGGAAATTTATGCAATCGGTTGCACAAATTTTCTTTTACAAAAGCCGCCTTTTTATGCTTGTTTACTAATCACAAATCCCTTAGATGCAAGGTTTGCACCATCAAACTTATTTTGAATTAAAATTTGCTTAGCGTTTTCAACTTTAATTTCATTTTCACCAGTATTGAAGACTGCATATAAATTACCAAATGAAATTTCAATCAAACCTTCTTCAGTTGCATTTTCCCATTTTAGATCTTGAACATCTAAATCATCGGCAATTGACTTTCTAACTTTAATTAACTTTTGCATGAAATCATAAAAATCATGGTCTTGCAATTTTGAATCCCAGACCATTGGCTTCCGATCATCTGGATCATTTTCACCAGTCATTCCGTATTCAGTTCCATAATAAATACTTGGTGTTCCTGGTTGTATGAAGGTAAATGCAAAAATCTGTTTTACTAAATCAACATCATCATGAGCCAAAGTCTTGATTCGTGCAGTATCATGTGAATCCAATACATTGAACATCATGGAATCTGCTAAATCACTGTATAGCATCAATTGCCGATTCAGTTCATTCTTCATTTGCTTAGCAGAAATTCTATGTTCAATAAAATGTTCTTTAATTGCTTCTGTGTAAGCATAATTCATTACTCCAGTAAATTGATCACCTTGTAACCATGGTTGTGAAGTATGCCAAATCTCACCCAAAATATAGAAGTCAGGCTTTAAAGCTGTAGTTTCATCATGGAATCTGCGCCAGAAATGATGATCAATTTCATTGGCAACATCCAAGCGCCAAGCATCAATATCAAATTCTTTAATCCAGTATGTTGCAATTGAAAGTAAATAGTCTTGAACTTCTGGATTTGCAGTATTTAATTTTGGCATGTGAGGTGTGTAATCAAATGTTTCATAATTGGCGTCATCCGCAAATTCAAAGTTATCTGTTGGAGTGTAATGTACAGGAAAATCATGAATATGGAACCAATCTGCGTATTTAGATTGCTCACCATTCTTCACTACATCTTGCCATTGTTCTGATTGATCGCCAATGTGATTAAAAACAGCATCCAACATCACTTTAATTCCACGTTTGTGAGCTTCTTCTACCAACTTCTTGAATAATTTCTTATCACCAAAGTGCGGATCAATTTCAAAGTAATCCTCAGTATCATACTTATGATTAGATGGTGCCTTGAAGATTGGATTAAAGTAAATTCCATTTACACCTAAGTCAACTAAGTGGTCTAAATGATCAATCACGCCTTGCAAATCACCACCGAAGAAATCTTGCCGTCCAGGGTGCACTGTTGAATCCCATGGTTTAGTTCCCTCTGGGTTCAAATTTGGATTGCCATTTGCAAATCTTTCAGGAAAAATTTGATACCAAACTGTATGCTTAACCCATTCTGGCGCCTTAAACATATCAATTGTTTGGAAGAATGGCATTCTGAAATAATTATTTTCATTCTTCAAGTAATTTTCATCGTAGTTTAGTTGAATTCCTTGATCATTGTATAATGCTTGGTGACCTTCATAATCAGTGATGTAAAAGCCATATGCCAAGCGGTGTTTAGGCTCCTTCACTGAAATTGTCCAATAATCATACAAATCGGTACTGAGTCCTTTTTTCATTGGTACTTTTTTCAAATACCAGTCACTTTTCAGGGAGCGAATTGCATATGGATCACCATATACAATTTCAACTCTTTCAATGTCATCCTTAGCAGTCCGCAAACGAATGCGCATTGTTTCTGAATCCACAATAAATGCATATTCGCTTTCAGGACGATGATAAATTCCTGTAAAATCCATATTTTTTACCTTCTTTCAATTAAAGAGGTTGAAAAATATCCAACCTCTTTTTTAATCGGGTTCCAATCGAACCAAGACCTATTATTCATTTGTATCCAAATTTTCAGCTTCTAATGCTTCTGTTTCAGCAGCACCATTGTTGGCTTTTGTTTCCTTAACAATCCAAACTGCGAATGCGCCGATGATAAAGAAGATTGCACCAAAAAGAATCATCATTGCTGAACCATTGCCGTGACTTAATTTTGTAAGCCATGGATATAATGCAAAACTTGCAATCGAAGCAACAATTTGTGGTAAGCAGATCCAGCAATTGAATAAACCAATATATGTACCATCATGCTTGCCATCCAATGCATTTGTCAAGATTGTAAATGGAATTGAGTTAATTGTTACCCAGCCAATTCCGATGAAGATGAATGAGAAAATTGACATTGTCTTTGTTTGACAGAATGCTAACATTGCAAAACCAACAGCAGCAGCAATTAAACCTGCTGAGTAGAATGGCTTTCTTGTCTTATCATTCAAGTGTGACAATACGTAACCATAAAGGATTGATGCTACAGTTTGAACAGCTGACAAAACACCATACCAGTTACCTGCAGCTTGGAATCCAGCTGAAGTAGCGTTTGTTGTGTGCCAGATGTTTGCTGATAAAGCTCCTGGAGCATATGTCCATAAGTATTGGAAACTTACCCAACTAAAGAATTCTACAATTCCTAATGTCCAGAATACCTTAGGAGCCTTCTTTAAGATGTCCTTAATTGAAGTCTTTTCCTTCTTTTGTGCTTCTGGATCAATACCATGATATTCATTATATGTTTCAGGATCATATTCGTGAACCTTGAAGACTGTAAAGAATGCTGTAACTCCTAAAATAATTGCTCCGATGTAGAATGAATAACGAACTGAATCTGGAACAACACCCTTTGCAGCAACATTAGCAACACCTAATGCTGAAAGGCCGAATGGGAATAAGTATGCAGCGAAACTACCAATGTTTGACCAAATTGTTTGCCATGCCCATGCCTTATCTTTTTGCTTGTCATTAACCATATCACCAATCATCATTTTGAATGGCTGCATTGACATGTTTGACATTAAGTCCATGAATAAAATTGAAATTGCACCGAACCATAAAGCTGCCATTGAAGCATAACCAAATCCGAATGATCCTGCATTAGGTAATAAGAACATAACAATCATTGCAACTACAGAACCAACGATTAAGTATGGTAAACGGCGACCAAGTTTTGGAATCCAAGTATGATCTGAGAACCAGCCAACTAATGGTTGAACTACCATCCCTGCCAATGGTGGCAAGATGAAGAAGAATCCTAACTTAGTTGGATCAGCTCCGATTGTTTGGAAGATACGGCTCATTTGCGAACTTTGTAATGAGAACGCCATTGAGGTACCCAAATTACCAAAAGTCATTAACATTAAAACGCTCATCGCCAGATTTGGCATTGGTTTGCGTTTTTTCTTTGTCGAATTATCCATTACGCGACTCCTCCTAAAATTTGATTAAGAAAAATATATTCCTTATCTAATCAATGCAAACGTTTGCATTTATCTTACGTTTAAGAGTATACCGCGCACACAAAAATAATGCAACCGTTTTCACAAAATTATTTTACTTTAATTACCAAAAAAAGCATCCCAACCCTTCATTCCGAGGTCAAGATGCTTCAAATCAATATTTAATTGTGGATTCACGTGCAATGATTTTATGTGGAATAATAACATGTGACATACTTGAGCGTAATTTTTTAAAATCATCATCTGCGGTATTCAAGATCAATACTGCTGCTTCCATTCCCAATGAACTTGGAAAAATTTCCACTGAAGTCAGTGCGGGATGCATTGCCCGCGCAAAAATCGAATTGTTGAAGCTGATGATTCCAAAGTCACTTGTTTTCTGTTCCAGTGCTGACAAGCGGTTTTGCAAAGTAATTGCCATGATATCATCACAGACTACAAATGAATCGACACGAGGATGCTGCTTGAGAAATTCCTGCAACTGTTCCAAGCCATGTTCCCGATCAAGCTCAAAGCCTACTGCATCCTCAACGTTTTTCTGGACTTCTTGTGAGTAACCGACATACCGATCACGTTGCACCATTTCGGTCAAATCGTTGTATACAAATACAGGATGCTGGAAGCCTTGATTGAATAAAAATTCAGTAGCATCTCGACCAGCTTGGACATTATCATTATTGACAAATAAGGTCTCACTGGAGTTCTTCGCCGGTTCACCAATCAATACACATTCGGTGTGTTGAGCTTGTAAAAATTGAATTACTGCGCCATTCTTTTGGGAGTATGTGATGATAAACTTATTAACTTTTCCTCGTTTAATCATCATCTTAATGTTCTCAATCAGTTCATCGTCGTTCTTGCCAGTTGCAATCGCCACCATAAAATCTTGCTGATTACAGACTGCCGCAATGCCTTGCAGAATCTGACTAAAAAATGGATTATTTGCAACAGATTCCTTGTTTGGCGGTAAGATAACTCCAATAATATTGGAAGTATTATTTGCCAAATTTTGAGCAGCAAAGTTCGGCGAATAGTTGAGTGCGTCCATCGCATCCCAAATTTTCTGCTTCGTGCTTTTGCTAATCAGCGAACTATCATGCAAAGCTCGCGAAACAGTTGATGGAGCAACTCCCGCTTTTTTTGCTACGTCTTTAATCGTCGCCATATGCGTTCCCTCTTCTATCATTAATAAATAGAATTATAATGCAAATATTCATAAAAGAAAACGGGTCCACCAAATTTTACTTTTGATTTTGTTTTATAACTTTAGCCAAATTAAAAAGCCATGACTAACAAAAGTCACAGCTTACATCACGCTTACTTAACGCTCTTCGTATCCTTAAAGTTGAACTCCGAGCTACCAAGCTAAATGTAAGTGTAAAACTCTCCAAATTTGCTAACGCATTTGTTCAAGTTTCACGCCTTACATCACGCTCGGCTTAACGCTCTTCGTATCCTATAATTTTCCAACTAAATCCATACCTGGTTTCAATGCATCATCACCCGGCTTCCAATTTACTGGGCAAACCTTATCTCCATGTTCCCGCGTAAATTGAGCAGCTTGCAGTGTCCGCAACATTTCATCCGCACTGCGTCCAATTGCCATATTATTAATAGTGTATGATTGGATCACACCATCTGGATCAATAATGAATACTCCGCGATATGCTTGACCAGAATCTTCATCTAATACATCAAAGGCACGCGCCAACTTGCCTGCTGGGTCAGCCAACATTGGGTATTCAATCTTAGCAATTTCAGGTGAAGCGTCTTGCCATGCTTTGTGTACAAATTCTGTATCTTCTGAACAAGAGTAGATTTCTGCTCCTGCAGCTTTGAACTTACCATATAATCCTTGCAATGCTTCCAATTCAGTTGGACAAACAAATGAGAAATCAGCTGGGTAGAATAACAGAATGCTCCAGTGACCTAGCATATCTTCTTTTGTTACATTAATTGTTTCGCCTTTTTGCAATGCTTTAACTTCAAAATCATCTATTTCTTTACCAATGAAATTCATAAATACCACCTCGTTTATATTATTGCAGTAAGATGATTTCAAAACAAATATTTTGCACAATTTTCACCGATAAACGTTATCATGCTGGGATATTAGATACTATGTGATAAATAGAAAAATATCATCATTAACGACCAAAATATTTGAATAATTCAACTCTTCATCTTTAATCCTTTTAGGCACATATAAAAGTTCATTTATGTTTATCCTAATTTCTACATCATTATTAATATAAACATCATTTTCAAACATTGAATTATGTCCAAAATCGTAAATATAATTTTCTTCTGGCTTTTTAAAGTTTGAAAGTTTATCAACTATATATTGATATAACCGATTAGTTCCATTATCTTTATCATAATTGTTAATTACTCCCCAATTTGTTTGTTTTAAATCTTTTAATTCACTCACAGAATTATCCATTATGTATAAAAATGGATTTTTTCACTAATTTGCTAATAATAATTATCTCCTTTTTTTTAAATAAATTAAATTATTCTTTTTATTAAGAAATGTAAATCTGTCTTCATTGGTATATGTGTTAAAAAAATATCCATCTAAGTATATTAAATCTTCATTTTCCAACTTTCTCACCATCCCTTATTTTTACTTGTCTTTAAAGAATGAAGAAAGAAACAATGTTACAGAAAGCATCATCAAAAACTTAGGATCTCCAAGATCGATAATAAATGCAAATATACATAAAATTAAAAATGCAATAATTCCAATTCTTTTTATTCTCTTCCAAATAGCCAATCTATTTTCTCTTTCTTCAATTTCCTTTCTTATTTCTTCATCTTCATTTAAAGGGATTTTTTTCATCAGTATTCTCTCCTAATTAATATTAAATTCATTCCCCATCAATGATTCGCTTAACATCTTCTAAATAATCATCAGTATATTCTGGAACCAATAAGTCTCCTTCAATTGCATCTAGCATAATCTGTTCTTTTTCCTTTAAACGCTCATAGATGGCATGGTCAACAAATCCTGACTCAGCTGCATTTCCGTTTGTCATTAGATAGTAATATCTTGTATACTGACCATCTGGTAATCCCAAACGATGAATTCGATCCCGTGACTGTAACATAAAGGTTAAGTTGAAATTATACTCAAAGTAAATCGCATCATGAACAGTTTGATGCAATGAAATTGATTCACCTAAAGTATTTGGATTTGAAATTAGAACTTGAACATCACTATTTCGAAATTCATCAATCATTCCTTCACGCTCACTCTTAGGTGTTGCTCCGTAAACTAAAGTTGATTTAATTCCTTCATCAGATAAAGTGTCTTGAATTTTATGCATTGTATCAACAAACATTGCCCAAATTAAGACCTTTTTCCCTTGAGAAACCAATTTTTTCGTAAGTTCAATACCTTTAATAAATTTCGGCGCTTGAATTTGTTCCAAAGGTAAATCAATATACTCATTACTTTCACTTTGTGATTCTTTTTCAATCTTGCTCTTATTAGAATCCCATTCTTGCGATTCTCCTTCAATTAAACCTAAATCACTATAATTGATATTCTTTCTTAATAGTGCTGGATTAGTTGAAGCTTGAATTAAACGAATATATCTAGCTAAAGCACTTTGCTCAACTTCATGAATTCTCTCAGCTAATCCTAACTGTGGCCCAGATGGATCGATTTCAACCAATTGATCATTTTCTGCTGGTGGAACATTTAAATCTTTTTTAGTTGTTCTCCAAAAGAAAGGCCCAAGTTTCCGATTTACCTCTTCCGGATCTGCATTGTCAAGTTCATTTACATCCCATCCAAAGAATGTTGAATATTCATCAGGATACATTATATGTAAAAAGTTATATATATCCTTGTACCCATTAGGAATTGGTGTCCCTGTTAATACATAACGATATCGTGGTGCTTTACTTAAATTTAAGGCAGCTTTAGCACGCTTACTTGTTGTACCTTTGATCCGGTGAACCTCATCGAATACAATCATTGTTTTATCATCAATTAATTCATTAATAACATCAAGTTTACTAGATAAAGATTCAAAATTAATAACAATTACGTTCTTTTTAGGCCAATCGAGTTTAATATTATTTTGATTACTATACCGACTATCTTTTAAGTCCATGAATCCTAGTTGTCGTTTTTTCCCAAAAACAGCTCTAAATTCTTTTCTCCACGCTTCAAAGGCATTAAGTGGACAAATTACTAAAAGATGATTTACTTTATTAATTTCTGAACTTGAAAGATATGCAAAAGTACCGTACATCATTGCTGTTTTCCCAGCTCCTGGAACTGAAAAATTTGCCGCCCGCTTCATTTTAGTTAAGAAAAAGCTAGCTCTTTCCTGTTCTTTCTTTAAGGGACGTGATACCTCTTGACCAACGACTTTACAAAAATCCGCTAATTCTTTATCCCACCGATGATCAGCATCTTTAATTGTTAAGCCTGCATCACTTTGCTCTTTAATGTAATATTTACTTTGCTTAATGAATTTCTGGTATTTTTGACTTAACTTAACAGTTGGAAATCCTTTTTTATCAAGACGTTTATTTAAACTATTAATTAATTTTTCAATTTGAACATATGTAACCTCATCGTTAAAGATCATCCGTTCTTGATCTTTAAAATACGGGCCAAAGATCTTTAACTTTCGTTGTGCGACTGAGGACTGTAAAGTTTGATTTTCATCATCGACTAATTGAAAATTGCCATTTTGATTCTTAATAATTTCAGGTTGATTACGCATTCTTATACCCCTCAAAAAGATCTTCACTGGTAATTAAAATTTCACGCATTTGATTCCGCAATGCTTCTTTTTGGTCATCGCTTAATTGTTCAAACCGCATTGTTCCCCGTAAGCCTCCCTGAGATTTCACGTCTTTAAGTTTCTTGGCAATTTTTGAAATATCTTTGATAAAAGAATCAATATTTTCATCCTTCTTAGCATTATCAAGGTATTCATCATATATATCGTTAAATTCTTCAAATGAATCCTTTGAATCGGTAATTGCCTTACTTAGTGAAGCTACTCCCGTAATTTTATGCTCTAACAAATCATCTTGAATATCTTCAACGATGTCTTCAACTTCACTGTTAAATTCATTGTTTTCCTTTTTCTTAATGATGTTCTTCTTATAGTCACGCCCTTCATAGGCCATCGTTCCACCGGCGCCTTGACCAATTCTTGACAGTACCCATACAAAGAATGTTAATTTAGTTTCATTCTTATTAACCTCTGAATCTTCACTTTTACCAAAAGTTGTTCTCAAGGTTTTAGTCATTTCATAAAATACTGAATACGTTCCGGTTTCTTTAATCAAATAATATGCATCCTGTGGTACACCAATGAACTCTAAGAATTCGCGC
>DXFP01000036.1 GCA_019114385.1 Candidatus Ligilactobacillus excrementigallinarum
TATTTGAACCAAATAGTAAAAATTTCTTTTTCCAATTGGATAATATCCTTTTATTTCTGAGTATCTATATCCTTTTTGATACATGTGATACATATTTATTTTATCTTCTTTTGAAAATCGCATAAAAAACATCCCAAATCTTAGATTTATTTGTCCAAGATTTGGGGTGCATATCAGATTGATTCGGAGGTTTTTGAATTTACAGACATGCCTGTTTGTTTTGGTATCCGATTATGCGGATATGAAAATAGAGGCTGGACTTATGTCACAACCTCCTTAAGTAATACTAAACTTTATTTATTTTCACTTTTTTCTAAATATGCAATCAAACGATCTAATGCCTTATCGATATCCTGCTTTTCTTGATCGTTAAGACCTTCAGTCAACACTTTGATGTATTCATTATGTTCACGATTGTGCAACCGGTAAAGCAATTTACCTTTTTTAGTTAATTCAATGTTAATTACACGCCGGTCCTTAACACTACGTTGACGAATTACATAACCTAAATTTTCAAGCTTATCGATGCTGCTTGTCAAAGTTCCCTTTGTCAAAGACATCTTCTTAGCAATTTGAGTAATTGTTTGATTCTTATCTAATGAAATTGTGTGAATTAAGTGTAAATCCTTAACTGTAATATCATTGAATTGACTGTTAGCTAATTCAGCGTTTTCATGTTGAGTAGTTAAACTGTATAACATGAATAATTTATCGCTTAATAGTTCCATTTCTTTCTTCTTGTTATCACTCATAGTACATTCTCCTGTAAAGTTCGCTTTTTGAAATTGATTAATTCCTAATCTCTTTTTTGTTGATGAAAAACCAATTATTTATTACTATCGTATCTTTAAAAATCATATTTTGTCAATCATTATTAATATATTTTTTTAATTATTTTTTGTAATTTTTTGTGGTATCAAATATAAAAGAACCATATTGTAGACGACATACGTAATCTTTTAAGGTAAAACAAAGAGGCTATGACAAATTATGTCACAACCTCTCATGTTTTTACTATATTTAACTGATTTAAGGTTATTTGCTGCCTAAAATCCGCACATCCCTAGTTTTTATTAGTTACGACGCTTCTTTGCAGCTAAACCAAAGAGACCCATAACTGCACCTAATAAACCAACGCCTGCAACTGCAGCAGCATCATTTGTCTTTTCACCAGTTTGTGGTAATGAGTTTGATGAAGACTTAGCTGTTGAAGACTTAGCATTTACTTCTGATGCATTGTATGTGTATTGAATTGGTTCATTGAAGTTGTTCTTAGCAGTCTTTGTAGAAACAGCTTCTTTTGTTGATGAAGCTTTTGCAGTTTCTTTCTTAGCAGCCTTCTTTGAAGCTTCCTTCTTAGCTACAGTCTTAGCAGCTGAAGATTCGTTTTTGTTTTCAGCGTTCTTGTCTGTAGTTTCTGAAGTTGTATTTTCCTTCTTGTTGTCAGTAGTTGTTGAAGTTGTATCTTCTTTGTTGCTGTTATCTTTTGAAGGTGTTACTTCTGCGGGACCGTTTGGAACATCATTAGGGTTATCAGCTGGTTGATTTGAATGATGTTCATTATCCTTTGAAGGTGTTACTTCTGCAGGACCATTTTGAATATCGTTAGGGTTATCAGCTGGTTGTGCTGAGTGATGTTCATTTTCAACTTGTGATAACATATCACTAGCTGTCTTCAATGCGTTGTTTGCATTTTCAACGGCTTGTTGATCCTTCTTCAAGTTTGCTTGTGCGTTATCAAATGCTTCTTGTGCATCGTGTTCAGCTGCTGTGGCTTCGTTCAACTTATTGGCTGTATCTTTGTAATTGTCCTTAGCCTTGTTGAATGCTTCTTGTGCCCAGTGTTCATCTGCTTGAGCCTTGTTCAACTTGTTGGCTGTGTCTTTGTAGTTATCCTTAGCCTTGTTGAATGCTTCTTGTGCCCAGTGTTCGTTTGCTGTAGCTTCGTTCAACTTGTTGGCTGCATCTTTGTATGCATCTTTGTCTTTTTGAACTTTATCTTGAGCAGCTGTTAAATCTTTTTGAGCTTGACCAAATGCAGCTTGTGCTGTAGCTAATCCTTGAACATCGTTGTTCTTTTGAGCATCAGCTAACATGTCACTAGCTGTCTTCAATGCGTTGTTTGCATCTTCGACAGCTTGTTGATCCTTCTTCAAGTTATCTTGTGCCTTGTTGAAGTTTGATTGTGCAACTTGCTTGTCTGCTTGTGCTTTGTTCAACTTGTTGGCTGTATCTTTATAGCTGTCTTGTGCCTTGTTGAAAGCTTCTTGAGCCCAGTGTTCGTCTGCTTGAGCCTTGTTCAACTTGTTTGCTGTATCTTTGTAGTTGTCTTGTGCCTTGTTGAATGCTTCTTGTGCCCAGTGCTTATCTGCTTGTGCTTTGTTCAACTTGTTGGCTGTGTCTTTGTAGCTACCTTTGTCAGCACTAACTTTGTCTTGAGCATTGATTAAATCTTTTTGAGCTTGATCAAATGCAGCTTGTGCTGTATCTTTAGCTTTTTGATTTTCAGCTGAGCTTGATGCTGCAGCAGTATCTTTTGAAGATGATGTTGCAGCTGTTGATGATGAGTTAGCTGCTGAACTTGAAGTTGAAGCAGTTGTATTGCTTGATGAAACTGAAGATGTTGTTGCATCTGCTTTGCTTGATGTGTTTGATGAGCTTGATGAACGTAATGTCACCTTGTTTGAAGCAGATGATGATTTTTGTGAAACTGCAGCAACGTTTGCATCAGAATTTGATGAGCTTGATGCTACTGTATCAGCGTTAGCAACAACATTACTTGCAGATAACGTCAATGCACCTACACCAGCAGTAAGTACTAATGATGATACCCACTTGCCTCCTTTTTTGTATGTCTTTACTCGAGAAATTTCAGACATTTTTTCGACTTTTCGTCTCATAAGAAGTTCACTCCTTTATAAAAATACAAACCTTTAATTTTTACGTAAAAAGTTTTTAGCTATTTACGGTAGTAATATAATCTCATCACTTCAAAAACACAATAGATTTTTCAAACAAATTTCATAATTTAATACTTTTTTTAACAATTAGGGAACAATCCGTTTACCGGTGTTTGCTTATTAATAATTCGCTTACATTTTGTAATTGAATGAATATACATTATTTTTCACTGTGTTTAAATTTTATCAAAATCAAAAAATTAAAATTCTGTTTGCACAGATTATTATTGATATATCAGCATTAATAACCAGTTAAACACTGTTTCATTAATTAATAAAGGTATAAAAATTTCATCATATTTTTTAAATGTGTCTGAATTGATACAATGATTAGGATTTTCATTTTTGCTTAAAAACCAAATTGATAATCGTTACATATGACGAACTATATTAACAAAATAAGCAATTATAGTTAATGAATTTTCTGATTTTAAAAATAAATAATAAGAAATTCACTAGTTAATTTTGAATTTAATACACATAATTTTACCCAATTCTTCTAACTTTTAAGTTAGATATTCAAACCACATTATCAAAATTTCTTTGCATTTGGTTTACATTTTGTGATGAAGTGTTGAAATTAGAATGTGCAAATCGTCTCAAGCACAAAAAAAGAGGCTGTGGTAAAAACAGCCCCTTTTTCATATCCGCATAATCGGGTTCCAAAACAAACAGGCATGTCTGTAAGTTCAAAAACCTCCGAATCAATCCTACGTAATTCGTTCGTTTTTTCTTACAACATGTCTGTTTAAGGTGCTTTGTCACACCTTCCTAATTTACTAATCTATTTTTTTAATCTTGCCTTGTTGAATATAAACAGCCAAGATTGAGATGTCAGCTGGGTTAACTCCGCTAATTCGGCTTGCTTGTGCCAAAGTTTCTGGTTGAATCTTAGATAATTTTTCAACCGCTTCTGTGGCTAAGCCGTCAATTGCACTGTAATCAATTTTTTCTGGAATCTTCTTAGCTTCCATTCGGTGCAATTTTTCAACCTTTTCTTCAGCCTTCTTAATGTATCCGGCATACTTGTATTGGATTTCAATTTGTTCAATTACCCGGCGATCTAGCGGATGATCTGGTGCCGGAATAAATTGTAATAAATCTTTGTATGTCATGTATGGCCGCCGTAACATATCACTTGCTAATACGCCATCTTTCAAAGGTCGATCGCCATGTGCTTCTAAGTAAGCATCAATTTCTGGATTAGGTTTAATCCGAATTGATTCCAGCCGTTGCTTTTCATTTTCAATATCAGCTTTCTTTTGTTCAAACTTAGCGTACCGTTCGTCTGAAATTAAGCCGATTTGATGTCCTAATTCAGTTAGACGCAAATCCGCATTATCGTGCCGCAAAATCAAGCGGTATTCTGCTCGTGAAGTTAATAAACGATATGGTTCATTTGTACCCTTGGTTACCAAATCATCAACTAAAACGCCAATATACGCGTCACTTCGCTTCAACACGATTTGATCTTTACCAAGTGCGTAGCGTCCAGCGTTAATTCCGGCAATCAAACCTTGACCAGCTGCTTCTTCATAACCAGAAGTCCCGTTAATTTGACCTGCAGTGTATAAGCCCCTGATTTTCTTAGTTTCAAGAGTTGGACGTAATTGATATGGTGAAACTACATCATATTCAATAGCATATCCTGGCCGCATCATTTCAACGTCTTCCAAGCCCTTAATGTTGTGCAGCATTTGTAATTGAACTTCTTCCGGCAATGATGTAGATAATCCATCTACATAATATTCATCCGTTGTCCGTCCTTCTGGTTCGAGGAATAATTGATGGCGATCTTTATCTGCAAATCGTACAACTTTATCTTCAATTGATGGACAATAACGAGGGCCAACTCCTTCAATTACTCCAGTAAACATTGGTGCCCGATCAAGATTATCGCGAATAATTTGATGAACTTTTTCATTTGTATAAGTCAACCAGCATGATAATTGATCCTTAACTGGAAGATACTCATCATCTGAAGATTCAAAACTAAAGTGATTTACATCTTCATCTCCGGGTTGTTCTTCAGTTTCATCATAGTGAATTGTATTACCATCAACTCGTGGTGGAGTACCTGTCTTGAAACGGACAATGTCAAAACCGTACTTTTCTTCCAAATTCTTCGTTAATTCCAATGCTGGTTGCGAGTTATTTGGACCAGATGAATACATTAATTCACCGATAATAATTCTGCCTCGTGCTGAAGTCCCAGTAGTTAGAACAACTGCCTTTGCTCCATAGTGAGCACCTGTACTTGAAACTACTCCAGTAACTTTACCATCTTCGACAATTAAGTCATCAACCATTCCTTGGCGCAAGGTCAAGTTAGGTTCTTCTTCCAAAGTATGTTTCATTTCAATTGAGTATTGGCGCTTATCTGCTTGAGCACGCAAAGCACGTACAGCAGGTCCCTTACTTGTATTCAACATCCGCATTTGAATGTATGTCTTATCAATATTCTTTCCCATTTCTCCGCCGAGGGCATCAATTTCGCGAACAACAGTTCCTTTAGCTGGTCCGCCCACTGATGGATTACATGGCATAAATGCGACCATTTCTAAGTTAATGGTCATCAATAACGTTTTGTTGCCCATTCTTGCAGCTGCCAATGCTGCCTCACAGCCGGCATGTCCTGCACCAACAACAATGACATCATAGTCTTTTGCTTTATATGGCTTTCCTTCTTGCATCCTATTCTCCTTATATAAGTAATTATTTTCCTAAGCAGAATTTGCTGAATAATTCATCCAACAATTCATCTTTGTAAGAATCACCTGTGATTTCACCTAAGTATTCCCATGCGTCGCGCAAATCAGTTTGACATAAATCAACTGGCATGCCATTTTCAATTCCAGTTAACACAGCATCCAAAGAATTGCTTGCTTTATTTAACAATGCTACGTGGCGGGCATTATTAATAATGACTTCATTTTGTGAACTTTCAATTCCATCCGCAAACATTTCTTTAATGCGGCTTTCAAGTTCGTCTACTCCTTGAGCATTCTTAATTGAAGTTCTGATGATATTTTCTTTGCCAACTAATTCTTCAACTTCTGCCATTTCGATTTGCATTGGCAAGTCTATCTTATTCATAATTACAATGCGTTGTTTATCTTTAGTTAAATCAATTAACTGCCGATCTTCTTCAGTTAATGGTTCACTTGCATTTAAGACTAAGATGACCAAATCACCTTGGTTAATTGCTTTGCGTGAACGTTCAACCCCGATTTTTTCAACTTTATCTTCAGTTTCACGAATTCCGGCAGTATCAATTAACTTCAATGGGATACCCTTAATATTTACATATTCTTCAATTACATCCCGTGTTGTTCCAGCTACATCCGTTACAATCGCTTTGTCTTCATGCAACAAATAGTTTAACAAACTTGATTTACCAACATTTGGCCGTCCCACAATGGCAGTTGCCAAGCCTTCACGCAAAATTTTTCCGCCTTGAGCTGTTTCAAGTAATTTACGAATCTTCTTGCGTACTTCAACTGTCCGTTCCTTTAACAGCTTAGTAGTAATCATTTCGGTTCCATCATATTCTGGATAGTCAATGTTAACTTCTACTTTAGATAAAGTATCCAGGATTTCTTCCCGTAATGCCCGAATTAATTTTGCTAAACTACCGCCTAAATGATTCAAAGCAAGTTGGGCAGAACGATCTGTCTTCGCTTCAATAATATCTAATACAGATTCCGCTTGAGTTAAATCAATTCGGCCGTGCAAAAATGCCCGCTCTGTAAATTCACCCGGATTAGCCATTCGTGCACCGTAAGTTAGTAATAATTGCAAAATTTTGTTAGTAGGCACAATTCCGCCGTGACAATTAATTTCAACAATGTCTTCCCGTGTATATGTTTTAGGAGCACGCATAACAGTAACCATTACTTCATCGACCATTTCACCCGTTTGCGGATTAATGATGTGTCCATAATTAATTGTATGAGTTGGTACTTTAGTTAAATCCTTACCTTTAAATAACTTCATAATAATTGGTAATGCATCATCACCGCTTAAACGAACAATAGAAATTGCCCCTTCTCCAGGTGGAGTTGAAATGGCTGCAATTGTATCATATTCTGTAACTTCTTCTACCATATTCATATCCCTTTCTATATAACTTTAACCAATAAAAAAAGTGCCTACTCCACCCTAACTGCACAATTAAAAGGTGGATAAAGCACTTTGACTACTTCATCTACTATCAAACTATTTCGCATACCATATTACTTGGTTATAAATCAAAAGTCAAGCAGAAGAAACTTAATTTTTGATTAGCTTTTTCATCCAAAAAATTAAGTATAAAAAAACTCTAATCTATGCGAACATAGATTAGAGAAAAAGGATTGTATATTTGGAGTATGTTAGGTAGCAAATAACTAGGGATGTTATTTACTATGTCTTTAGCATACTTTTTAATTGTGAATTTTTCATGACCATTTTTAGCAAAAGCGGTTAAGTTTCATTTTCTTTTCTTGTGATTTAAACCTAAATCTAAGCGAGTTAAGATTTCAGAAACTGTTAAAGCAGCCACTTTAAATAATGGCATATGATGTTTGTGATGGACTTCGCCAACTTGTGGCAAACGTTGATTTTGTTCACTTGGTTTTGCAGTTGTTTTAGTGTCTTGCGGTTGTTTTTCAGGCATTGCTTTGATTTGTGCTTGTAAAGTTTCAATTTGTTTTTGAATATCAAGCCCTGCACGCTTAGCATTTGTTAATTCGTTAATTTTCTCTGCTAAGACTTGCCGCATCCGTTCATGCCGACGTTCAATCTGATTAACTTCTTCCTCTGCTTTACGTAAGTCAGCTTTTACCGTTTGCATATGATTATTGGCATTTTGCAAAACTGATAATCGATCTTGATATTCAACTAATAATTGTTGATCTTTTTCAAGTTTAATTTTAGTTGCTTGCAAAGCCTTGGCAGTGTCGCCTTGCAATAAACTGGTTTTATTTTCAACTTCTTCCAAGTTTTCCTGTACATTTGCCAATTCGCGTTGAGCCCCGCGTAATTTGTATTTTGCAGTATTTAAATCAATTTGTTTATTCTGTAATTGGTAGCGTGCAGCTTTAATATTAGTTTCATCAGTATTGCTGATTGCCACTTTCGCATCTGCTACTGCCCTTTCTTCACTGTTAACAATTTGATTGGCCCCATTAACTGTTTTTTGTGCCTTAATCTGTTCTTCTTCTAACAGTTGCTTTTGCTCATTCAGACGTTTAATTTGCGCTTCTTCCTGCTGACTGCGCTTAGACGTCGTCTCTTTAGTATTTTCTAACTTAGAAATATTTTGTTGATCTAATAAAATATCATTTTGCTTATTACTAATTTTTTGACTTAATTGATTAATATTTTCAATTGTTGCACTTTGTAAATCTTGCTGGGCTTGCGCCTTTTTAGCCTGTGCCTGCTCTAATTTTGTCTGTGCTTCTTCAGTTTCATGATCGATTTGAGCTGATTGTTTCCGATTAGAATCCACTTCCAATTGTAAGCGTTCAATTTTTTGCTGTGCATCACTCAACGCTTGACGCTTTTGATTTAATTGGACTGTTAATTCAGTCCGGTTATCAACTGAATTAGGGGTTGGTGCTTGCGCACTGTCCTTTGATGAAGAAGCTTTATGATTATTAATGATTTTTTTTAAAGCATTCGAGCTCGCATCAAAAACTGATGATTTCTTCATACGGATACCTCTTTTAAAATAGTCACGAAATTCATGTACCTTTTATTATTCGTGCGAAAATATACTATCCTAATTTTAACATTTATACAGTATTAATGCACGAGCTCATATTCTTTTCTTTGACTGCTTAGACACTTACTTGCTGGGTTTTATGCGAAATACATTGCACATAACTTATAAAATTGTTAAAACATTCTGTCAAAAACTGTTCGCATTTTGGGGCATGTAATTTCCCATTTTGATCAAATTTATCCTGTGCATATCCCATTAGAAACTCATTTCCTGGCAGCACATACGCTTCTAACCCCGGTGAATTCAAAATCATCCGCAAATTTTCCTGTGCCTTTGCTGTTCCCTGATTGCCATATGAGGCTCCCACAATCATGACTGGTTTGCCTTTAAAAGGATGAGCTGCACTTGACAGCCACTCAAGTGTACTTTTCAAAGCTGCTGGAATCGCATGATCATATTCCGGCGTCGCAATGATTATCCCATCAGCTGCTTCAATTTTCTTTGCCAAATCCAACACACATTGTGGTGCATGTTCAATTTGATCCTCATCAAACAACGGAATAGCCTTGATTTCGGCTAATTCAATTTCAACTTGTGCACTAAATTGACGCTGCATATATTGCATCAACATGCGATTGTAAGATTTAGCAGCATTGCTGCCAATTAGTCCAATAAATTTCATTTTTCTCATCCCCTGAATTCCTTTTTCAATTTAATTATGGCTTAAGTTTTGCACAACTTGCAAGCGCTTTCTAAAAAAGTGAGTATGATTCATTTTCTTATCCTTCTTTTTCTGCTAAAATTTATTTGATAGGAGGAAAAAGATGAATTTTTCATTTTCAGATAAGAATCCTAAAAAGCCTTGGTTTACTTGGGTTTTTTGGATTCTTAGTTTTATTTTAGTTAATCTAATTTTGCTTATTCCCCAAACTCTTTTTCACTTAAGTTCATTTACCAGTTTTATTACGTTGCAAGGAATTTGTGAATTGGGAATCATCGGCAGTGCGTTGCTTATTAACCATTTTTATACTAAGGAACAGTTAGTATTTAAACATTGGAATCTTTTTTCGCACTCTTTCATTTTTGATTTTCTCTTTATTTACTACTTGATGGGAATTTTACTTTTGCATCATGAAATGCATCATGTTGTTTTATACGGAATCCTAGCAATCTTAATTGGTTGCGCTGAAGAAATTTCTTTCCGTGGAATATTACTAAGCAGTTTTATTCACAACTGGCGCGGAAAGCATCCGCTCTTGATGGGCATTCTATTGAGCAGTTTTTTATTTGGGATTTCGCATTCAATCAATGCTTTCTCACAGCCATTAAAAAATACAGTTGTACAGATGGTTGTCGCCTTTTCTTTAGGTATCATTTTGGCGTTAATGTACTTAGTTACCGGAAACTTAGTAACTCCAATTTTATTTCATGCATTGATTGACTTTACTTCAATCAGTATTTCAAACTCAACTGAAAGTCAGGCTGGCTGGCAAACGGCAATGCCGCTATTAATAATTGCTTTGATTATTCTCATAGTAGAATTACGACCAAGTGTACGCCGTAAAATTAAACAAAACTTTCAATTATAATAGTTAATTCGTGATTTTTAATTATAAAATTGATACATTATTAATGGAATATTTATAACTTGGAAGTGAATCAACATGCAATTAATCTCTAGAAATAATGCAGCAGTTATGATTCAAAAACGAATGAAAACAGGTAAACGGCTGCATGTTATTATCACTACATGGAAACGGGACCGCAAAATTGAAATCATCCAAAACGGCGGAAATTTCAATTTAAACGAAAACGGCTTTAAGCACTATCAAGCACAAAAGTTAAACCAGCAAAAGTGTTTGCAAGTCCTTAAAGAACGCATGAACATTGAATTTCCACGGAGTCATCAAGTTTATATTGCATTTAAGTAAAGTAAAGGAGGTTGTGACATAAGTCCAGCCTCTATTTATATATCTGCATAATCGTGTTCCAAAACAAATAGGCATGTCTGTAAATTCAAAAACCTCCGAATCAATCCTACATAATTCGTTCGTTTTTTCATTACAACATGCCCATTTTTTTGTGTTTTATCGCACTTTATTTAATTAAAATTTTTAATGCTAATGAAACAACTAATACTAAAATAACTGCTCCAATGATTGAAGGAATAATGGCCATTCCTGCAACTACGGGACCCCAGTAACCTAAAATATGTTCTCCCAAAGCAGAACCTATTAATCCAGCAACAATATTAGCAATCCAGCTCATTGATCCACCACGGTTAGTCAACCAGCCAGCCACAGCACCAATAATTGCTCCGATTAGTAATGTCCAAATTAAATGAAGCATCCTCTAACCCTCCCAAAATCAATAATAAATTTATTTTACCTCAAAATCATTTTGAATCTGCTGAATTGCACTTGGTTTTAAAATAACCTTAATTACCAAGAAAGCAAAGAGAATAAAGAATAGGATATTTACAATGCCACTTCCGAATAACGGTGCAATATGAGTTAAAATCACTGCAAAGAAGGCCTCAATAAAACTGAAGAAGAGCGGCACAATAATATTTACACTTCTCAAATATAATAATGCACATACTAAACCTAATGAAAATGCAGCTACTAGCTGATAAATGGTTTCCAATACTCCGCCATATAAGTCATTCAACAAAAAGATTTGAAAAACACTATATAATGCTGAACAAGCAACTACACTTTTCGTAACGACATTTTCCGTCTTCCATTCATGTAGCATCGCTGGTAATAATACGCCAAAAAAGGTTACCACTGGAATTGACGAAGTCGATAAAGTATAAAACAGCCAAAACATTGGATCCAGTGAAATACGCAATGAAGTTTCTGATGGAATCGTCTTAAACATCACATTAATTGCAACAATATATACCGGCATAAACAACCACAGCCAGCCAATACGCCGCATTCCAAACCATTTAAAATAAATTTTCTCTTTTGTATAAAGCCAATTAATCAGTAAAATCAGTCCAATAACGATCAAATTGCTAATCAACATATCTACTGCTGAGATTTTAATTTGGAATAATCTCGAAATTAAATGCAGAATAAAAATTCCAATTAACCAAAATAAAAGTGTCAGCCAAAATTTTTTCAACATTTTTCCTTGATTTTGCTTTTCCATTAATAATCCCTTTCAATTAATCAATTTCAATAATAATTTTAGTATACTTTCACCTGAAATGGAACATGGAAACCTACTTCACATCATTATGCATTAAAATGTTCTATAATAGTGTTGTTAACTAAACAGAAAGGACAGATTATTATGCAACATGCTTTAATCAATCATGATATCGAAAATGTTGAACGCCAAATTAAAAAATTTATTGCTGATGAGGGATTCAAAATATTTGATGATATTGACCAACGTCAAGAAGCTGTAAATGTCGGCTTAGAAATTCCAGAAACTCGATTAATTATTTTTGGCAATCCTAAGGTGGGAACCTTACTCATGCAAGAAAATGATGATATCACTTTCGAACTTCCTATCAAGATTTTACTAATTCAGAAAGAAAAACAAACTGAATTAATTTACCGTGACCCGCTTAATTTCCCAGGAAATAATGAATTATCTGCCCAAGGCCAAGCTATTTTACAACGCATGCATACCATGTATACTAAAATGATTGCAGCTGCCAAGCAGTAAATTTAGTTTCACGTGAAACACTTAAAACCACGTAGTCAGAAAATGACTTGCGTGGCGTTTTTGTTTATGATGACTTGGAAAATCCTGTCCAATATCAGTAAAAACGCCGTCAACTCCCCAGTTAAATAGCTGATTAGCCCGATCAATTCGATCAACAGTCCATACATTCACTTCAAAACCTGCCTGTTTCATTTTTTCTACTTGTCGTTGATTTAGGTGCCGATTATCCGGATGAATGATTTTAGTTCCAATTAATTTTGCAATTGGACGCCAAAATGGCAAAGTGTACGGATTAAACAAACATGCATATTCTAAATCTGGTCTTAACTTCTGCAACTGCATCAAAATATCTGGATAAAAAGACGAAATCACTACTCGGCACGCTGGATTAATCCGATTAATTTTGACTGCTAACTGCTGAACCATTGAATTCGTCAATTGTTTAGCATCTTTTCCAGTTACAGATTTTATTTCCAAATTAACATTGATTTGTGTCCGGTTTAGAAAATCAATCAACTGATCAAATGTCGGAACTTTTTCTGCACAATATTGTTCATCAAACCACGCTCCTGCAGAATACTGCTGTAGTTGAGCAAATGTCATTTCAGAAATTTTGCCTATTCCATTTGTAGTGCGGGAAATTTCTGTATCATGCATAATTACTAACTTCTCATCTTGTGTAATCGCAATATCCGTTTCCAACCAATTAATATTATATGCAGGCATCAATTCAAACGCTGCCATCGTATTTTCCGGTGCCAAAGTAGACATTCCACGATGCGCAATGATTTTCTTCGATTCCATTTCGTCACATTCTTTCTTAATTATTTACTACTATATATTTTATACTAAAAAGAGGCTGACTTAAGCCAGCCTCCATTTCTATATTTATATCCCTGTTATTGGCGTTTTGTCACACCTTTATTTGGAATATTTTAACTACAAAAAAAGTGAGACTGGGCGGTCTCACCTGGGAGAGTTTTCGTTTACGCTAAGTTCATATTAAGGGGTCAAGAACAGCGCACAAATTAAAAAAACGAAAACTTATTAAATAACAGTGGCTCTAGGTTTTTAATCATTTTCAAGTATCGGTTGGGAGAGGATACTATACTTTCCGATGATATTAATTCATCAGTTGTATTTAAAGAGAGTAATAATACATAATGGATATGTATTTACCGGTCTAAATATTCGTACAATATAAGTTACTGAGTAAGTGAAAATTGAAATCCACTGTTATTCCTTATCAAAAGCGTTTATCTTTACATAGAAATTATTAACTTCCATGTTCAGTTATCATCTTATCATTCGGATAAAAAATCTGATCAAAATTTCCTGAATTGCCGTTTTTATTTCCTGAATGAAGATTAAATCATCAAATTACTTAAAATGTCCTAAAATATGAAACAGCAACTTGCAAAAATCTTTTCGCAAATTGCTGTTTCAACTTAATTATTTTCCAATTAATTGCACAATCGTTTCTGGACTGAAAAACATCCAGAGTCCAATAATTAATGCGATTAATCCTAAAAGTGCTCCGTAGTACAAGGCAAGCGGCGAGAAACTATTCTTTGTGCCTTTGGTTCTCAAAAAGCGATAATACTTCCACGCTGCAAATAATTGCCAAATACCGATTAATGCAAGCACAATTCCTGATATTCGAAATACCATTATCCTTCCAACTTTCCCCATTAGATTACTTGCGGCTAAATTAACAATACTATGCCGACAAGCGTTGCAATCACAGCCAAGTCAAAGCCAGCATACACTGCAGCTGAACTAGACATTCGCTGTACTCTTTGCTTTCAGTACTTGATTAATAAAAAAACTCCCAAATTCCAAGCATTCTTGCCATTATCTCCCCCTTCTTTCATTCGGCTAATATTAATTATAATTATTTTAGATAATTTTCCAAACTTTTTTATAGTCAAATAAAATCATTTTTTATCATAGCGAGTCATCTTTAGCGGATCTACCCATCGATCAAAATCAGCTGCTGACACTTTGCCTGATTGTAAAGCTGCTTCGCGTAATGTCAATCCTTCTTTTTCTGCTAACTGAGCAATTTCAGCGCTTGCATGATAACCAATATGCGGAGAAAGCGCCGTAACCGTCATCAATGAATGATCCACCAACTCTTGCATTCGCTCCTGGTTCACCGTCAAGCCTTTAATCATTTTATCTGCAAAGCCGTAAATCGTTCCGGTCAGTAATTTGGCCGATTCCAAAAATGCAGCAATAATTACCGGTTTATAAACATTCATTTCAAAATTGCCTTGTGAACTGGCAACCGTAATCGTAGTATCATTTCCCATAACCCGGACTGCCGCCATTGTAATTGCTTCGGCTTGTGTTGGATTAACTTTACCAGGCATAATAGATGATCCCGGTTCATTTGCCGGAATGTTGAGTTCATTATAGCCGGCGCGCGGACCACTGGCTAAGAACCGAACATCGTTAGCAATTTTCAACAAGTCACTCGCTAAAGTTTTGATTGCACCATGAACTGCGTTAAGTGCAGAATGAGCAGCTAACCCATAAAACTTATTTGATTTTGCTGTAAAATCGGCATCATAAATTTGATTCAAATGCTTAGTCAATTGATCAGCAAACCCAACTGGAGTATTTAATCCTGTACCAACTGCCGTTCCGCCGATTGCTAATTCATTTAAGTCCGACATTAATTTTTGAATAAAGTTTAAATCATGCTGCAACATGCTGACCCAGCCGCTGATTTCTTGGCCAAAAGTTAACGGTGTTGCATCTTGTAAATGAGTTCGTCCAATTTTGACAACTTTCCAGTATTGGTTTTGCTTCTTGGTTAATTCATCAATTAAATGTTGTATGGCACGATTTAGTTTTTTAATCGCTATCATTGCTGCAATATTCATTGCGGTTGGGAAGGTATCGTTCGAACTTTGTGATCGATTAACATCATCGTTAGGCAAAATTTCAACAGTTGCATCCATTTTCCGCGTTAAATTGGCAATCACTTCATTGGCATTCATGTTTGTTTGTGTTCCTGAGCCCGTTTGGTAAACATGCAATGGAAAAGCAGTTCTCAATTCAGTATCGCTGCAATCTAACAACTGGTCTACTGCTTTTACAATTAAATCAGCTTTCTTTTGCTCCAAATTACCTTGTTCATAGTTGGCTAAAGCTGCCGCCTTTTTAATATTCAACATTGCTTTAATAATTTCCAACGGCATTAATTCTCCTGTAGGAAAATTATTCCGGCTGCGTTCCGTTTGCGGTCCCCATAACGCATCCTTAGGAATTCGCACTTCTCCAAGTGTATCTGCTTCAATCCGATAGTCTTTCATAATAAATCTCCTTTCTAATTTATCAATGCTTATTATAGTACATTTTTTAATGATGCTTAATTTGAAAAAAATCTGCGATATAGATTCAACCTCTATTTCTATATCCATAAAAAACAAACAGGTATACCTGTAAGAAATTCTGAATCAACACTTTGTTTTCCTTACAGCATACCTGTTTTACTGCGCTTTTTAACTTTTAGATAAATTGCAAAATGCCCATCAATACTGGAACTACTACGATAAATAATACCGTACTCATTACAACGACATTGGTTGCATACTTGACATCTCCATGAGCCTCATCCGCCAAAATTGGCAAAACTGCGAGCATTGGAGTTGCTGATTGCACAATCAATGTTTGTTGCATCAATCGTGGTAAATCAAAGTGCAATGCTGAAGCACCAAATTTAATTAACAAAATCAAAATGATTGGTGATAATACAAACCGGCCAAGCAATGCTACTACTGAGTCACGATCGAATTTAAAGTTATTCAAACCGGCATCACACAACACAATTCCGATATAAATCAATGATAATGGTGTTACTAAGTTACCAACATAACTCAATGTTTGGAATAAGAATGAAGGTTGACTGTTTGGCAAACCTAATAATAACCAAATAATAGCGACCACAAATCCAACTAAAGGCATTGGTAATAATTTTTGCCAATTTAATTTCCGCTTTTGCTTCTTACTTTTATCAACTGTCGGATCATCATTGTAAATTAAGAAGATTCCGAATGCCCATGTTGAAACTGTATTAATCAAATAGTAAATTAAGAAATATGGCATTGCCTTGCTGCCAAATAATGCGTTATTTAATGGCATTCCAATGAAGATTGTATTGGCGTTTACAATCGCGTTCATCAAAATTCCCCGTCTGCCGGGACGAACTTTCATCACTTTAACTACTAAATAAGCAATTAAGTAACCAATAATTACTCCTAAGGCAGGGAAAAGCAATCCTTCACCTAAGCTGCCTAAACTTGAACGTGTCAAATGTTTTTGCACTGACACAAAGATTGAAGCAGGTAATGCGATTTTTGTGATCAAATTTGAAATATTGCCTGCAAAAGAATCATTAAACCATCCGAATTTCCGTAGTAAGTATCCCAAGGCCATAATCAATACAATGACAACTACACTTGAGACTGAAGTTAAAAATGTGCCCATTTTGGTTCTCCTTCTATAATAATATCCTAGTATTTTGGTTCCCATTTCATATCTGCAACAGCCTTTTGTGCATCATCAACTCCTGCAATTCCTTGATTAATCGCACTTTGAGCAACTGTTGCTGCAACTGTTTGGGTAAAGTCAGTCAATTTCGCAACTGGTGGTAATACTGCTGCACCTGGTTGACTTGCATCTACAATGTCGCCTAAGGCATGGGCTGCAGCTGCCAACATTTTTTCATTTACTACCTTTGCCTTAGCTGCAATTGCACCATAACCAACACCTGGGTAAACCAATGCATTATTAGCTTGACCGATTGTGTAAGTTACACCCTTGTATTCAACTGGAGCTGATGGGATTCCAGTAGCGACCAATGCACGACCGTCTGTCCATTTAATCAAGTCTTCTGCTTTAGCTTCCAATAACTTCGTTGGATTTGAAATTGGGAAAATAATTGGACGTTCTGTATGAGCAGCCATTTCTTTAACAATAGATTCAGTAAAGGCACCCGGTTGCTTTGAAGTTCCAATCATTACAGTTGGGTGAACAGCCTTCACAATTGCTTCTAAGTTAGTTAATTCATCCGCATTTTCAAATTCACTGCGTTGACGCACAAATGGCTTTTGTGCAGGTGTTAAGCCTTCGGTATCTTCAAACAATAATCCCTGCTTATCAACCAAATAGAAATGCTTCTTAGCTTCTTCTCTGTCCATTCCTTGACGCACTAATTCATCACACATCATTTGTGCAATTCCGCATCCCGCTGTACCAGCACCGAATGTTAAGAAGACTTGATCTTCGAGTTTTTGTTTTGAAATCTTCAATGCTCCTAAGATTCCTGCTAAACAAATGATTCCGGTACCTTGGATATCATCATTAAATACTGGAATTTCATCTTGATATTTTTGTAAAATAACATCTGCATTTGAACGCCCAAAGTCTTCAAAGTGCAATAAAACATCAGGGAATAATTTCCGAGCAGCCTTAACAAATTTATCTACAGCTTCATAGTAACGGTCGCCATAAATCCGTTTGTGGTGTTCACCTAAGTACAATGGATCGTTTAGCAATTCTTCATTATCTGTTCCAGCATCTAATGAAACTGGCAATACATTGCGAGGATCAATTCCAGAAGCAGCAGTATAAACCATTAACTTACCGATTGAGATATCGACCCCTTGAGTTCCCCAATCACCAATTCCTAAAATTGCTTCAGCATCTGAAATCACAATTAACTTAATGTCGCGTCCATCAGCCGCATTCTTCAAAGTTTCTTCAATGTCATCTTGAGCATCGACCGAAATAAATGCTGCATCCTGAGGTTGAACAAATACATGGCTGTAATTTTCGATTGAATCTGCAATTACAGGATCATATACGATTGGCATAAATTCAACTAAATGTTTGTCCATTAAATAGTAAAATAATGTCCGATTAGTATTAAATACTTCCATTAAAAATTGCCGTTTTTCAAAATCATTTGGCTTAGCTTGGAAGTGAGCATAAGTTTGTTGTGCTTGTTCTTCAATTGTTTGAACATTAACAGGCAATGTTCCTACCAAATCTAATTCTTTCCGTTCTTCTTTAGTAAATGCAGTTCCTTTGTTTAAAAAAGGATCCTTTAATACTTCAATTCCACGTTTCATGGTAACTGATCTTCTTTCTTTAATATTTTATACCTGAAGTTTAATCTTTCTTAATAATTATAGTCAAATGTATCACTTAAGATAAAAAATATTTATATGACATAAATAGCCAAAATAAAAATGAAGGTGTAAAAAAACAAACAGGCATGTTGTAAGAAGAAAACCGAATGAATTACCGTAGTATTAATTCGGAGGTTTTTGAATTTACAGACATGCCTGTTTGTTTTGGAACCCGATTATGCGAATATAGAATAGAGGTTGGACTTATGTCACAACCTCTTACAAATTTTAGTTATCACCTTGTTGCAAGTGATTTGCATCGTTATTAACTTTACTTTGTTGTTCAGGTGTTGAATAATATTTTTGAACTAATTGTGATACAGAGACGGTCCGTGTCATTAATTTTTCATCTGCCACACAATTGCCAGAATTTGGATTTAGGCGTTTGAATGTTACCATATCACCATTTACTTTCCAGTAAATATTAGCTGTTCCATCACCATGAGTGGAAATGAAATTATATCCGCTAGTTTCGCCATTTCCATTATCTATACCGTACCACAAATGGTTATCATTGACATATTCATCAATGACCTCAGGTTCTTGGTCCATTGCCAACAAAATTCCCATTTGCTGTGGTGTAATATCCTTAGTTGCTACTTTGCTTGAGGAATCTGAATTAACTGAAGAGTTTGAACTGCTGTTCATTAATGACGATCTTGCACTGCTTTGACTGCTCAGACTGCTTGCAACTGATGAAGAAACAATTGAATTGCTTGTTTCTTGCTTAGATTGCGCTTTTTCTGTTTTAAAAGCAGTTGACTTCTTAGTTGCTTTTTCAGTATTTGAGTTGCCACACGCTGCAAGCGACACTGACATCAACACTGCTGCTGAACCCAGTAATGTTGCTTTGATTGATTTTTTCATAACTAACATCTCTTCCTTTTTATCTTTCCAAAGAACAAACATACTCAAACGAAGGTAAAAAGTCAAATTTATATACAATTAAATAAGCAGACTGCATACTATTTGCAATCTGCTTATGAATTAATTAAATTTAGGTGTTGTTGCTGTGTATCCGAGCTATTAATCGTGCTCTCACATCTTTTATCCTACCATTTCCATTCCAACACTTCTGGCAAATCACGGCCCGTATCACGAATGTATTGATTGTGTTTAGCAATCATTGCATCCATTTCAGCCATAATTGAGCCATATTGTGAAGGATTTGGCAAACTAGCCACTGCATCCTTAACTAAATCGAACCGGTCCAATTGGTTCAAGACCCGCATGTCAAATGGAGTCGTAATATCTCCATTTTCACGATAGCCGTGGAAGCGTACATTATGATTATGCCGGTCATAGAAAATGTCGCGCAATAAACCTTCAAAACCGTGGAAGGCAAAGATTACTGGTTTATCCTTAGTAAAGTACATGTCAAATTCTTCATCGCTTAATCCGCGTGGGTTCCGCTTTGGACTTTCCAATTTCAGTAAATCAACTACATTGATAAACCGAATTTTCAAATTTGGTAATTTTTGTTTCAAAATTGAAATCGCAGCTAAGCATTCCAAGTTTGGTTCAGTTCCTGCTGCTGCAAAAACAATATCTGGTTCTTGATCTTGGTCAGTTGAGGCCCAATCAATAATCTTCAATCCTTTATCGACTAATTCCTTAGCTTCTTCAGGTGAGTAGAATTGCTGCCGTGGATGCTTTGATGAAACAACATAGTTAATTTTATCGCGGTCATTTAAAATCTTATCAAAGACAGCTAATAATGTATTGGCATCTGCTGGCAAATATTCCCGAATATATTCTGGCTTCTTATCAGCTAATAAACCTAGTGCACCTGGGTCTTGGTGAGTATAACCATTGTGATCTTGTTGAAAGACTGTTGAGGTTGCCATTACGTTCAATGAAGGTACTGACGTTCTCCATGGTTGTTCCTTGGCTTTTCTTAACCACTTGAAGTGTTGTGTCAACATTGAGTCAATTACCCGCAAAAATGCTTCATAACTTTGGAAGAAACCATGCCGGCCAGTAAGAACATATCCTTCTAAGAATCCTTCTGCTTGGTGTTCTGACAATTGAGAATCAATTACTCGACCTGCAGGAGCCACAAATTCATCATTTGGTTTATGAATTGGTTCAATCCATTGACGTTCTGTAGCTTCAAATACTGGGGCGAACCGATCAGACATGACTTCGTCTGGGCCAAACATTCTGAAGTTGCGGTTCTTCGCATTCATTTTAATTACATCTTTTAAATATTCCCCTAAAACGCGGTTATCTTGGGCAGTAACTCCGCCGCGTGTACTTGTGTCAACTGCATAGTCACGAAAATCTGGCAAGATTAGGTCCCGAATTAACTTACCAGGATTTGTGTGTTCATTCATCGCCATCCGATGACTGCCTTTTGGCAAAATTTCAGCAATTTCAGCTTTTAATTTACCTTCGTCATCAAACAATTCTTCTGGATGATAACTCTTTAACCATGCAACTAATTGATCTGCATGTTCCATGTGGTCTTCATCAATTGGTAATGGAACTTGATGTGCTCTAAATGAACCTTCAATCGGCTTGCCATCCCATTCTTTAGGCCCTGTCCAACCCTTAGGAGAACGCAAAACAATCATTGGCCATTGTGGCAATGTTGGATCATTATTTTCACGAGCATGCTTTTGAATTTGTTGAATATCTTCAATTGCTTCATCCATCACTTTTGCCATTGCGACATGCATCTTCTTTGGATCGTCGCCTTCAACAAAGTATGGCTTCCAACCCATTCCTTCAAAGTACTTTTGCAAGGTTTCATCACTTTCACGTGATAAAATTGTTGGATTAGAAATCTTGTAACCATTCAAATTCAAAATTGGCAATACTGCTCCATCATTAATTGGATTAATAAACTTATTGGATTGCCATGATGTAGCTAGTGGACCGGTTTCGGCTTCACCATCGCCAACCACAACTGCAGCAATTAAATCTGGATTATCTAAGATTGCCCCTGTCGCATGTGAAATTGAATATCCTAATTCTCCGCCTTCATGAATTGATCCTGGAGTTTCAGGAGCAGCATGTGAAGCCACTCCGCCAGGAAATGAAAATTGTTTAAATAAGCGCTTCATTCCTTCTTCATCTTGGCTAATACGTGGATAAATTTCAGAATAACTGCCATCTAAATATGAGTTAGAAACCATTACTTGGCCACCATGTCCAGGGCCTTCGACATAGAACATATTTAAATTGTATTTCGTAATTACCCGATTCAAATGAGCATAAATAAAGTTTTGTCCGGCAATCGTTCCCCAATGACCAATCGGACGAGCTTTTACATCGCTTGCTTTTAATTCTCTTCTTAACAATGGATTATCTTTTAAATATAATTGACCAATCGAAACATAGTTGGCTGCCCGCCAGTATGCATCCAATTTTGCTAAATATTCTGGTGATGAATAATCTTGTGTCATCTGCTTTTCCTCCCTTGAAACTGCTTTCATTATTAACTACAATATCATCATAACTTGAAAATGATTATGGGTCAACCTTTATTTTTAATGGTACGGACCAAAACAGATTTTATAAAAAAGAAGGTATGACCACGTCATAACCTTCTAATCGAGTTTGTATGCTTTGTAGTTGAGCTGTGACCTAACTTACGTATCCCCCGTAGTTGAGATACGAGCTGCCAAGCATCCTTATTTTAATTTCTCAACATCTCTAGCAATCATCAATTCTTCATCAGTCGGAATCCGCAACACCTTAATCTTAGAATCATCCGTTGAAATCAAGCCATCAGCGTTTGCATCATTCCGTTGATCATCAATTTCCATTCCCATGAAACTTAGACGATCAATAATTCGTTTCCGAATTGCACTTTCATTTTCACCAATTCCGGCCGTAAAGACGATTCCATCTAAACCGCCCATTTCAGCATAGTATTGACCAACGTAGCGCACAATATTCTTTACGAATAACTTGATTGCCAATGCACTGCGCTTATCACCGTCTTTTTCAGCAGCTTGCAAGTCGCGCATATCCAATGAACGCCCTGAAACGCCCAACAAGCCTGACTTCTTATTCAATGTGTCTAAAACAGCATCCACGTCAGTAGTTCCCATTTTCTTCATTACATAGGCTACCAATGAAAAATCCACATCACCTGACCGAGTTCCCATTGTAATCCCTGTCAGTGGAGTGAAACCCATTGATGTATCAAATGACTTGCCATCCTTAATTGCACACATTGAAGAGCCTGCACCTAAGTGACATGTAATCAATTTTAAGTCTTCAAGCGGTTTACCTAAGTATTCAGCTGCACGTTCTGCCACATATTGATGACTTGTTCCGTGAGCACCATAACGCCGCACACCATATTTTTCATACCATTCATAAGGTGTACTGTACATGTAATTTTCTTCAGTTAATGTTTGGTGGAAAGCTGTATCAAATACTGCTACAGACAAAGCATTTGGTAACAACTTTTTAAATTCTGTGATTCCAATCAAGTTATTTGGATTATGCAATGGTGCAAAATCTGCTAATTCATCAATTTTTTGAATCACATCATCATCGATAACTACTGAGCGATCGAAATATTCGCCCCCAGCAACTACTCGATGACCTACACCAGTAATCTCTTCAAAATCTTTAACAATTACTAACTCCTTCAACAATTTCAACATTTCTTGAATTGCAGTTCCGTGATCTGGCAATGGTTTTTCTTCGGTATAAACTTGACCATCACCATACTTGATGATGATTTTTGAACCGTCAAATCCAATACGTTCCAAGACACCTTTTGCAATTTCTTTTTCTTCAGGCATTTCATACAATTTAAACTTTAATGTTGAACTGCCTGAATTAATGACTAATGTTTTTTCCAATTGACTTCTCCCTTAAATTAACAATTCTACAAAGAAAATAACATTAAAAAGTAGCCATTGCAAGTAAAACTTGTTTAATTATGAAATTTTTTGAGTTTGATTTTATATTAATCATTAAAGCTAAATATTTTATAATTAATGTTCTGATTTTGCCTTTAATTTTTCTACCTCACGTGCAATCATTAATTCCTCATTTGTCGCAATCCGCAACACCTTAACAGGAGAATCTGGCATTGAAATTATTCCTTCTTTGTTTTGCAGATTAGCTTGTTCATCTAATTTTATTCCCGCAAAATGCAGCCGTTCACATACTCTTTGGCGAATTTCATCAGAATTTTCTCCAATTCCCGCTGTAAAGACAATTCCATCTAGGCCGCCCATTTCAAAAGTATATTGACCTAAGTACCGCACAATATTTCTAATAAAAATTTTTACTGCCAAATGTGCCCGTTGATTGTCCTGTTTTTCCGCTTGTAATACATCCCGCATATCTGGTGACACCCCAGAAATACCTAACAAACCGGATTTTTTATTTAAAATGGCCGTCATTTCATCCGGATCAGTGATTTTTTCTTGTTTCATAACATAATCTATAAGCGAAACATCTACATCACCAGCACGCGAAGCCATTGTTAATCCAGTTAACGGCGTAAAGCCCATTGACGTATCAAAAGATTTGCCGTCTTTAATCGCACACATCGAAGCACCTGCTCCCAAGTGACACGTAATCAATTTAAGTTGCGCTAACGGTTTATCAAAATACTCTGCCGCTTTTTGTGCTACATAATGATGACTGGTTCCATGTGCTCCATATCTCCGAGCACCGTATTTTTCATACCATTCAAATGGAACACTGTAAATATAATTTTCTTCCGGTAAAGTTTGATGAAAAGCTGTATCAAACACAGCCACTGCAACTGCATTTGGTAATATGCGCTTAAATTCTCGAATTCCAATTAAGTTATTTGGATTATGCAGTGGTGCAATTGCTGACAATTTATCGATTTTTTGCATTACATCTTCATTAATAATTACTGACTTATTAAATTCTTCCCCACCGGCAACTACGCGATGCCCAACTCCAGTAATTTCATGATAATCTGTAATAATCGCTAATTTTTTCAATAAATGCAATAATTCGTGAATTGCAGCTGCATGATCTGGAAATGGCTTTTCTGCTTTAAATTCTTGTTGCTGTCCATATTTAATTTTCACTCTTGAATTTGGTAAACCAATACACTCTAAAATTCCGCGTGCCAAGCATTTTTCAGCCGGCATCTCATATAATTTAAATTTAACAGTTGAACTGCCTGAATTGATAACTAGTGTTTTTGCCATAATTTTCGTCCCCTTTGCTTCCTTTTATTGTAAACGATTACATATATTATATCTCAAAAATTTTGACTATGTAATGCTGACCTTCACTGTTACAAATTTGAATACAAAAAAACAGCAACACCGCACATACGATGTTGCTGTTATAAGCTTTGCAACTACTTTCTCTTGCTCTTGTATGCTTTACGCTTAGCTTTTTCTAAACGTTTTTTCCGTGCTTTTTCAGCTGCAGCTTTTTCTTCGCGTTCACGCCGAATCTTAAATGGATTTTGCAATAACAATGTTTGTCCTACAGAAAAGGCGTTAGTTACCACCCAGTACAAGGCTAACGCTGATGGTAAATTGATGGCAATAAATCCTGTCATAATTGGCATGAAGTACAGCATCATATTATTCATCATGTTATTTGTACCTTCTGGCTGACTCATCATTGATAATTTTGAAGTTGCGAAGGTAAAAAGTGCTGCCAAAATCGGCATGATGTAGTAAGGGTCTTTCTCCCCTAAGTGCATCCACAAGAAATCGCCATTCTTTAAAATTGGTGAACGCCAAATTGCTTGATATAAAGCAATCAAAATTGGCATTTGAATTAACATTGGCAAGCATCCAGCCATTGGGTTAATCCCTGCTTCTGCATAAAGTTTTTGTTGTTCTTCACTCAACTTTTGCATTGATTCTGGATCTTTGCCTGGATATTTCTTTTGTAATTCCATCAATTTTGGTTGAATTTCTTGCGTCTTCCGCATACTCTTCATTTGATAGAACATCAAAGGCAAGATGATAATTCTGACAATAATTGTAAAGACCACGATTCCCCAACCATAGTTATGGCCAAAGAAATTACTTAACCACTTAATGGCGCAGACGAAGTTCCAAATAATGTAATGATCCCAAAAACCTGTACTGTGTGAGGTAATTGGAGCATTACTTGTACATCCGCCTAAAAGGACAGCCAATGACAAGGCAGAAAGAATCGCTAAATTTCTTTTAGTACGTCGTTTTTTCATTAGTTATGCAATTCCTCACTTTTCCGTTTTATCGTTTGCAGGCAAGACTTTCGCCAAACGCAATGCGTGACTTAAGTGCTTTTTTACTTCTGCCATCGACATCCATGCTACTGTTGGACGTGCAATTACCAAAAAATCGCAATCTTGTTTCAATTGCGGCTTCAAATCGGTTAAAGTTTGGCGAATCCGCCGCTTTACCCAATTTCGTGCAACTGCATTGCCCACCTTTTTACCTACTGAAATTCCGACCCGAAAATGAACTTGGTCCGGTTTTTCCAACATGTAAACTACAAATTGTCGATTAGCAACTGACTTGCCCTGCTTGAAAACCGTTTGGAATTCTGCTTCTTTTTTGACGCGGTATGATTTTCTCATTGTCGATCTCCCAAAATGGACTTATCACTTGTTCTAGATAAGAAAAAAAGACCACTGACGGTCCAGTGATCTATGCAGACAATACTTTTCTACCTTTACGGCGTCTACGTGCTAACACATTCCGACCGTTCTTTGTACTCATACGCTTACGGAAACCATGTACGCGTTGACGGTGACGTTTCTTAGGTTGGTAAGTTCTCTTCATCGAATAACACCTCCTCAAATTAAAATTTAATTCATTGATTTTTCAGTATCAATATTCAAGTCAAAACAGACTTACTTTGTAAGTTTAACATACAAGCGGCTAAATGAAAAGTTATTTTTCAGTTTAATCATTGCTTTTTACCAAAAAAACAGCAGGATTTTATTCACATTTTAATAAAATTTATCAGCAATTTAAAAAAATAATTGTGAATTGCATTTTGCATAATCCACAGGCTTTTTTACAGAGATATCCACAACTAACACTATGTTAATTTTATTTTTGTGAATTTAAGTTAATTTTGTGGAAAACTCTCATAACCTTTGATAAATCAACGAATATTTTTTTGGTTTCATTGTGCATAATTCAATTTAAAATGGATATATCCACAGAAAATATTTGCTTGTGGATATTTAAAATCACCCTTGTGTTTTCTTTAAAAAACTTTTTTCACAGCTGTGGAAAACTATTTTTTTTAATGCTACAATGGAGCTATAAATTTTTTATAAAGGAGGAGCAATTTGTGCTTGATCCAGAACTTGAATCATTATGGAAAATTGTATCAGATGGTTTGCATGAATCTTACCAAGAAATTCCATTTAACACTTGGATAAAACCAGCTGAACCAGTTGAATTCTCTAATGATACTTTAGTTATTAATGTTCCATTCAAGTTGATTAAAGATTATTGGGATCGAACTGTCAGCCCTCAAATCAGTACTTTATTGGAACCTGCAATCGGCCGCAAAATCAAAGTTATCGTCCGCATTAAGGGTGAAGAGAAACCAACTACTACTGTCGAAGAACCAACAAAGGATGAAGCTGATTTAATTGAAGGACAAGTCGTACCTGAAACAACTAAAAGCAGTCCATTTGCTCAAAATAACCAATTAAATCCTAACTATACTTTTGAAAAATTTGTTGTCGGCAATGGTAACCAAATGGCACATGCAGCCGCACTTGCAGTTGCTGAAAATCCCGGCCAAATCTATAATCCGCTATTTATTTATGGAGGTGCCGGATTAGGAAAAACGCACTTGATGCAAGCAATCGGAAATTCGATTTTAGATCGTAATCCTAATATGAAGATTAAATATGTATCAAGTGAATCCTTTATGAACGACTATATTAGTTCACTGCAACTTAAAAACCAGGCTGTTTTTCGCACCGAATACCGCAACGTTGACTTATTATTAGTTGATGATATCCAATTTTTAGCTGATAAAGTCGGAACTCAGGAAGAATTTTTCAATACTTTCGAAACATTATTCCGCAATAATCGGCAAATTGTCTTAACAGCTGATCGATTGCCTAATGAAATTCAAAATTTGCAAAAGCGGTTGGTTACGCGGTTTAAGATGGGATTACCTGTTGACATTACTCCGCCAGATTTTGAAACTCGAATTGCAATTTTACGTGAAAAATCACAGTCACTCGGCTTAGATTTACCAAACGAAGCGCTAAATTATATTTCTGGTCACTTTGATTCCAGTGTCCGTGATCTGGAAGGCGCATTATCTCGTATTAAAGTTTATACTTCAATGACTGATGGACCAATTACTACTAGTATGGTTGCTGAAGCATTGCGTGGCTTAATTGATCAAAAAACTGAACGGACCGTTACTATCAGCTTGATTCAAAACAAAGTTGCGAAATACTATAACGTAACTGTCCCTGATTTGAAAGGTAAAAAGCGCGTCAAAACAATTGTTAAACCGCGTCAAATTGCAATGTATCTCAGTCGTGAGTTAACAAATGCTTCTTTACCAAAAATTGGACAAGAATTTGGCGGCAAAGATCATACAACGGTCATTCACGCACACGAAAAAATTAGTAAGGAATTATTTAGAAATAAAGAGCTGCAAAAACAGATTAATGATTTAAAGGAAGAGTTGCAAATTTAGTACCTGTGAATAACTTTTGATTTATCCCAAAGTTTATCCACAGATTATTCACAATCAAAAACTAGATTTTAACTACTTTCATTAAAGTTTTCCACAGTTTCAACAACCCCTAATACTAATACTATAATTAATTACTTATATATATTAATTAAGGAGTCATCTAATTATGAAATTTACAATCAAAAGAAATGCGTTCATTAAAAAAATGAATGATGTACAACGGGCAATTTCTTCAAAAACCGCAATTGAAATTTTAACTGGAATTAAAATTAACGTTACTAATGAAACTTTAACGTTAACTGGTAGCGATTCTGATATTTCAATTGAAAATGAAATTAAAGCAGACGATTCTGATTACGAATTATCAGTTGAAGAACCAGGTGCAATTGTTTTACCGGCACGTTTTTTCAGTGAAATTATTAAAAAATTACCAGAAGATACATTTACTTTAGCTGTTAATGATCGTTTCCAAGCAACAATTACTTCTGGTCAAACTGAATATCAAGTAAATGGAGTAAATCCTGAAAATTATCCTCATTTACCAGAAGTTGATTCAAATGAACATCTTAGAATTGCGGCTGATATTTTTAAACAAATTATCAATCAAACAGTAATCGCTGTTTCAACTCAAGAAAGCCGGCCATTATTAACTGGAGTACATTTGACAATTAAAGATCAAGAATTGCATGCAGTAGCTACAGATTCACACCGGTTAAGCCAACGGAAAATTAAGTTAGATGGGGCTGAAAATGTCAGTTACGATATCATCGTTCCAGGAAAATCATTAATTGAATTATCCCGGATGATTAGCGATTCAACGGATCAACTTGAAATTCAAATTGCAGAAAATCAAATTTTATTTAATTTTAATGACACTGCGTTTTATTCACGGTTACTTGAAGGAATGTATCCTGATACAGATCGTTTAATTCCTCAAAGTTCAGAAACAACAGTTGAATTCAATGCGGTTACATTGTTGAGAGCGATTGAACGTGCTTCATTGCTTTCGCACGAAGGCCGAAATAACGTTGTTAAATTGAGTTTAAATACTGAAACTCAAATAGCAACCTTATCAAGTAACTCACCAGAAGTTGGTAACATTGAAGAAGAATTGCAATTTGATAAGTTGGATGGAAATAATATTGAAATTTCATTTAACCCGGATTATATGCGAGCTGCACTACAAGCATTAGGGCAATCTGAAGTTCGATTGGCATTAACTTTGCCATTGCGTCCATTCACCTTGACACCAACAGAAGACAGTGAAGACTTTATTCAATTGATTACACCAGTGAGAACCTTCTAATTTCACGAATTTAGAAGGTGTGACACAGGCATGTTGTAAGGAAAAAAACGAACGAATTACGTAGTATTGATTCGAAGGTTTTTGAATTTACAGACATGCCTGTTTGTTTTGGAACCCGATTATGCGGATATAGAAATAGAGACTGGACTTAATAATCAGAGTTCAAAAACATTTTGTATTTTGAGCAAATAATATGACAAGCTGCATGAGATAATTTAAAATTAACGTGGACTTTGTGGAGGTTTTTTTTACAATAAAGCATTGTGCAAAATATATTTTGAAAGGGATGGCGAAATGACACAAGTCAAGAAGGTATCGAAAAAGTATATTTACTTCTTCGGTTCATTCGGCGGAATCCTATTTGGTTACGATATTGGCGTAATGACAGGAGCCTTGCCATTTTTGCAAATTGACTGGAATATGCATTCTGCCTTTTGGGAAGGATGTATCACTTCTTCACTGATGTTTGGAGCAATTTTCGGTGGCATTATGGCAGGTCATTTATCAGATAAAATTGGGCGGAAGCGTCTCTTATCTTTTTCAGCGTTAATCTTTATTGTCGGTTCATTGTTGTCTGCATTTGCACCGCAAAACGGTTATCTATACTTGTCTCTTGTCCGGGTTTTCCTAGGACTATCGGTCGGAGCAATTTCAGCAACCGTACCAAATTATATGTCAGAAATGACACCGGCCAAGTCTAGAGGGCGGTTATCAGGAATTAATTTTACAATGATTGCTTTAGGAACTTTATTGTCATACGTTGTAGATTATTTCTTGCAATATTTGCCTGCTACATTTGCCTGGAGAACAATGCTGGGAATGGCAGCAGTGCCTGCATTGACTTTATTTGTCGGAAGTTTAAATTTACCGGGTTCTCCACGGTATTTAATTAATCAAAATAGAATTGATGAAGCACGGCAAGTTTTGGCTTTAGTCCAACCTGAAGATCAAATTGAAAATGAAATTCAAGCAATTCAAGATGTAAAACAGGTTGAAAATCAAAGTGCAGATCAAGGTAAGTTCAGTAAATTATTTACTGGGAAATATCGGTATTTGGTAATCGCCGGAGTAGGTGTAGCAGCTTTTCAACAATTTATGGGCGTAAATGCAATCTTTTACTACATTCCATTGATTGTTGCCAAAGCAACTGGTCATGCAGCATCTTCTAACTTAATGTGGCCAGTTATTGAAGGTGCAATCCTATTATTAGCGTCATTCATTTTCTTAGCAATTGCGGATAAATTTAAACGCCGGACATTATTGATTCTCGGCGGAACTGGAATGGGATTGTCATTTATTTTACCAGCAGTAATCAATACATTCTTTAGTCATGTAAATCCATTGATTACTATTTTTTTCTTGTGTATTTATGTTGGCTTTTACGGCTTTACCTGGGCACCATTGACATGGGTAATTGTTGGTGAAATTTTCCCATTAGCAATTCGAGGAAAAGCTAGCGGAGTTGCCTCATCATTTAACTGGATTGGCGCCTTTTTAGTAGGTTTGTTATTCCCTTTGATGACGGCATCAATGTCGCAAGAGACGGTGTTTGCAATTTTCGGCGTAATTTGTTTACTGGCGGTTGCCTTTATTATCTTTAAGGTGCCGGAAACAAAGGGTCGTACTTTGGAAGAAATTGAGGAGAAGTATGTAAGATAGAATGTGAGAATCAAAGTACGAAAGTCCTCTCAAGTCAGCATGTATAAGTTGTTCGTTGTGTCTGGATGAACGTGAATCATGGAAAATTATACATAAGTGATTAGACTAGAGTCCGATTAAAGCCAAAATATGGAAGACATGCAGGTTAGAGGGCTGCGTATTTGCATTTAGCTTCACATCCTAAAATTAATTAAAGAGACTGTGACATAAGTCCAGTCTCTTTTTATATTCGTATATTTTTATTGTATTTCCTAAATTTAAACTCTAAGCATTTTTTAGTTAATTGGATAAAAATAATTAAAAGCTATTAAATGAGCTTAAAACGCAAATGAGCCGTTTTTAAATTGTTTTTATAAATGAAAAAGGGTATAATTGTATAGTAAAAAGTCTGATTTTAAGGAGGTTTGCCAGATGCAAGAAATCGTTTTGAAAACACCTTACATTACGCTCGGACAATTGTTGAAAATTGCAGATGTAATTTCATCAGGTGGACAGGCCAAATGGTACTTAAGCGAACATGAAATTTATGTAAATGGCCAATTAGACAATCGTCGTGGACGCAAGCTTTATCCTGATGATGAAGTTAAGCTGCCGAACGGAAAAACTTACGTGATGAGAGCCGGCCGCTAAGCGAATGTATTTAAAAAATTTACAATTGCATCATTTTCGAAATTATGCGGATGCAGATGTGGAATTTTCACCTTCAATTAACGTGTTAATTGGAGAGAATGCACAAGGAAAAACGAATTTACTTGAATCGATTTACGTACTGGCAATGACGCGTAGTCACCGTACTAATAATGACAAGGAATTAATCGAATTTTCTCAAGATGCATCTCAGGTTTCAGGAGTAGTGGAACGGCAATTAGGTCCTTTAAAATTAGAGCTTGATATCGGGAAACGCGGTAAGAAAGCCAAGGCTAATCATATAGAAAAAGCACGATTATCAGAGTATTTAGGGCAGTTGAACGTGATTTTATTTGCTCCTGAGGATTTAGCCTTAGTCAAGGGAGCACCAACTGTCAGAAGACGATTTATTGATATGGAATTTGGTCAAATTTCCCCTAAATATTTACATGATTTGACACAATATCGTAGTATTTTGAAGCAACGCAATCGTTACTTAAAGCAATTACAGACTAAAGAAGCCGATGATAAGGTTTATTTAGATGTTTTATCAGAGCAGTTAGCTGCGGTTGGCGGAGCAATTATTACACAACGAATAAAGTTTTTATCTGAATTAGAGAAGTATGCACAGCAATTGCACCAAAGTATTACTCAAGGCAGAGAACGTTTAACTTTTGAGTATGAAAGTGCAGTGAAAAATGCCGACGAATTAAGTGAGATTGAGGCTGCCCAAGCGTTAATGGATTTATATACGCGTAATCAGCAAAAGGAAATTTTTCAAGGTACAACGTTATACGGCATTCACCGCGATGATGTCCGCTTTTTATTAAACGGCAAAAATGTTCAAACATACGGTTCACAAGGGCAGCAACGGACAACGGCTTTATCCGTTAAATTAGCTGAAATTGATTTGATGAAAAATCAAACCGGTGAATATCCGATTTTGCTTTTGGATGATGTGTTGTCTGAATTAGATGGAACACGCCAAACGCATTTATTGAAAACTATTCAAGATAAGGTGCAGACGTTCTTAACCACTCCTGGATTAAGCGACGTGGCGCGTAATTTAATTCATGAACCGAAGATTTTTTATATTCAAGATGGAAAAATTAGTACTGATTCAGCATTAAAAACAGAAATTTTTTATCCTAAAAATTCAACGGACACTAGTAAGGAGTGAAAAGCATGGCAGATGATAAGCAAATGCAAGAAGAAACAAAAGAAGAACAAGCCAAAGAATATGATGCCAGTCAAATTCAAGTCTTAGAAGGCTTAGAAGCTGTTCGGAAGCGTCCAGGAATGTATATTGGTTCTACCAGCGAACAAGGATTACACCACTTAGTTTGGGAAATCATTGATAACGGGATTGACGAAGCATTGGCAGGCTTTGCTACTGAAATCAATGTCACGGTAGAAAAGGATAACAGTATTACCGTTAAGGATAATGGACGGGGAATCCCGGTCGATATTCAAAAGAAAACGGGGCGTCCCGCATTAGAAACGGTCTTTACTGTATTGCACGCCGGCGGTAAATTTGGCGGCGGCGGATACAAAGTTTCTGGTGGTTTGCACGGGGTAGGTGCCTCTGTAGTTAATGCTTTGTCAACTTCTTTAGATGTTCAAGTTACACGTGAAGGTGATCCAAATATTTATGCCATGGACTTTAAGTTAGGCAAAGTAAACACTCCAATGCATGTTATCGGTCAAACTGGAGTGCATGAACACGGGACGACAGTTCACTTTGTTCCGGATCCGGATATTTTTACGGAAACAACTACGTACAATATTAAAACTTTAACAACTAGAATTCGGGAATTGGCTTTCTTGAATAAGGGCTTAAAGATTACCATTGATGATCAACGTCCTGAAGAACCAACTCATGAAGAATTCCATTATGTAGGCGGAATTAAGCATTATGTTGAATATTTGAATAAAGGAAAAGAAGTCATTTTCCCAGATCCAATTTATGTTGAAGGGATTCAAAAAGGAATTACAGTAGAAGTTGCTTTGCAATATACAAATGATTTTCATTCTAATTTGTTGACCTTTACTAATAATATTCATACGTATGAAGGCGGAACTCACGAATCAGGATTTAAGACAGCATTAACCCGAGTAATTAACGATTACGCACGGAAAACGAATTTATTAAAAGACAGCGAACCTAACTTATCTGGTGAAGATGTCCGGGAAGGTTTGACTGCGGTAATTTCCGTTAAGCACCCAGATCCTCAATTTGAAGGACAGACTAAGACTAAATTAGGTAACTCGGATGCACGGGCTGCAACAGATAAGATTTTCAGTGAAGTTTTCAGCAAATTCATGATGGAAAATCCTTCAGTAGCGAAGGAAATTGTTAATAAAGGAATTTTGGCTTCTAAAGCACGGGTTGCTGCTAAGCGAGCACGGGAAGTTACTCGGAAAAAGAATGGGTTAGAAATTTCTAACTTGCCAGGAAAATTAGCTGATAATACAAGCAAGGATCCTGAAATTTCAGAATTATTTATCGTCGAAGGAGACTCAGCCGGTGGTTCTGCTAAGCAAGGCCGTTCACGATTGACTCAAGCTATTTTGCCAATTCGTGGGAAGATTTTGAACGTTGAAAAAGCAAGTTTGGATCGGATTTTGGCTAATGAGGAAATTCGGTCATTATTCACTGCTTTAGGAACGGGCTTTGGTGAAGATTTTGACGTTGAAAAAGCTAATTATCATAAATTAATCATCATGACAGATGCGGATGTCGATGGTGCGCATATTCGAACATTATTGTTAACATTGTTCTATCGCTTTATGCGGCCAATGATTGAAAAGGGCTATGTTTATATTGCTCAACCACCTTTGTATCAAGTACGGCAAGGCAAGATGATTCGGTATATTGATTCAGATGAAGAATTAGACGAAGTCCTTGCACAATTGCCAGCATCCCCTAAACCAGTTATTCAACGATATAAGGGTCTTGGTGAAATGGATGCAGAACAGTTATGGGAAACAACCATGGATCCCGAAAGAAGACGCTTATTACGGGTAAACTTATCAGATGCTGAAGAAGCAAATGGAATTTTTGAAATGTTGATGGGTAATCAAGTTGGACCACGACGTCAATTCATCGAAGAAAACGCGACATTTGTTGATAATTTGGATGTTTAATGTGAATTATTACCTGGGAAATTTAGAAGGAGGCAGCTACTGTGGTAGATTTACCAAATCGAATTAAAGATGTTGATCTTTCAAGCGTCATGCAAACATCTTTCTTGGATTACGCAATGAGTGTTTTAGTAGCACGGGCATTGCCAGATGTACGTGACGGTTTGAAGCCTGTTCACCGGCGAATTTTATACGGAATGAGCGAATTAGGGGTTACTCCAGACAAGCCATATAAAAAATCGGCCAGAATTGTCGGAGAAGTTATGGGTAAATTTCACCCCCATGGTGATTCAGCAATTTATGAATCAATGGTGCGGATGGCCCAAGATTTCAGTTATCGTTATATGTTAGTTGATGGTCACGGAAACTTCGGCTCGGTCGATGGTGATGGCGCAGCTGCAATGCGTTATACTGAAGCACGGATGTCAAAAATTGCAACAGAAATGCTGCGTGACATCAATAAAGATACAATTGATTTTCAACCAAATTACGATGGTACAGAACGTGAACCTAAAGTTTTACCAGCTCGTTTCCCTAATTTATTGGTAAATGGAGCAACGGGGATTGCGGTCGGGATGACCACTAATATTCCACCGCACAACTTGGCAGAAGTCATTTCTGGAATTCATATTTTGATGGATAATCCGGATGCAACGACTGCAGACTTGATGGAAGCTATCCCAGGACCTGACTTTCCAACTGGCGGAATTGTAATGGGTAAATCTGGGATCCGGAAAGCATATGAAACAGGTAAAGGAACAGTTACTTTACGTGCGAAAGTCGATATTGAAGAACAAAAGAACGGTAAGCAGCAAATTATCGTGCATGAATTACCATACATGGTAAATAAAGCACGCCTGATTGAACGAATTTCAGAGTTAGCTCGTGAAAAGGAAATTGACGGTATTACTGCAATTCATGATGAATCTGACCGTGATGGAATGCGAATCACCATTGATATACGACGGGATGTAAGTGCCTCAGTTGTTTTGAATAATTTGTACAAAATGACTTTGATGCAAACTTCATTTGGCTTTAATATGCTGGCAATTGTAGACGGCACTCCTAAGATTTTAAGCTTGAAGCAGATTTTGCAACATTACTTGAAGCACCAAGTAGAAGTTATTCGGCGCAGAACTGAATTTGATTTGAAGAAAGCTAAAGCACGAGCTCACATTTTGGCTGGGTTGCGGATTGCTTTGGATCACATTCAAGCAATTATTGATATTATTCGCAATTCTGAAAGCGGAGATGTTGCTAAAGACCGCTTGATGAATGAATTTGAATTAAGCGATAAACAAGCACAAGCAATCTTAGACATGCGTTTGGTTCGGTTGACCGGTTTGGAACGGACTAAGGTTGAAGCTGATTATGAAAAGACAATGAACGCCATTGCTGATTACGAAAGTATTTTGGCAAGCAAAGATCGAATTAATGAGATTATTTATCAAGAATTACTTGATATTCAATCTAAATATGGCGATGAACGTCGGACTGAATTAATGGTCGGCGAAGTAACCAGCATCGAAGACGAAGATTTGATTGAAGAAGAATCTGTTGCAATTACATTGACACATAATGGTTACATCAAGCGGTTGCCAACGAGTGATTTCAAGGCACAACGGCGCGGCGGCCGCGGTGTTCAAGGAATGGGCGTTCATGATGATGACTTTATTGAACAATTGATTACAACTTCAACTCATGATGAATTGTTATTCTTTACTAACTTAGGCAAAGTTTACAGCATGAAAGGATACGAAATTCCAGAATACGGCCGTTCAGCCAAAGGAATTCCGGTAATCAATTTATTAAACATCGATGTGGGCGAAAAGATTGCTACGGTAGTAAATATTCCGCACGATGAAGATCAAGCAGCACAGTATCTCTTCTTTACAACAAAGATGGGAACCGTTAAACGGACACCAGTTGTTGATTTCAGTAATATTCGGAAAAATGGGCTAAAGGCAATTAACTTACATGATGACGATGAATTGATGAATGTTTCATTGACAGATGGTAATCAAAACATGATTATTGGAACTCACTTAGGATATGCAGTTTCCTTCAGCGAAGATACAGTACGTTCAATGGGACGGACTGCAGCGGGGGTACGTGGTATTCGATTGCGTGAAAATGACTATGTAATTGGCTCTGATATTTTGGATGCTGATAGCGACGTCTTTGTTATTTCAGAAAAAGGATATGGTAAACGGACTCCAGCTACTGAATATCCAATTAAGGGCCGTGGCGGTAAAGGAATTAAAACTTCAAATATCACTGAAAAGAATGGTCCATTAGCAGGATTAACAATTGTTCATGGCGAAGAAGATATCATGGTAATTACTAATAAAGGGGTCTTGATTCGCTTTAATGTTGCTGATGTCTCAGAAACTGGTCGGGCAACATTAGGGGTTCACTTGATTAACCTTGAAGATGATGCCACTGTATCGACGATTGCTAAGGTTGATCCAGAAGATGACGAAGAAGAACAAACATTGGAAGCAGACGAAGCAAATGTTGATCAAGCAGCAGAAGCCACACCTGCAGATAATGAATTGTTAAAACAAGGTGTGCAAGATTTAGCTGACCGTGAAATCAAACATAACGAAGAAAATAAATAAACAGGTACCCAGATAGGATGCTGATTAGAAAGAAAAAGAGGTTGTGACATAAGTCCAGCCTCTTTTTCTATATTTGCATAATCAGATTCCAAAACAAATAGGTATGTTTTGGCACAGCTTCTTTTTTGTAAATACTTATTTAAATTAATCTATACCATTTTGGACATTTTTATTACTTTGAGTATGTTGACTCATTTGCTTTAATCCGGGAATTAATAACATAACTGCAAAGCTAAGCAAATACATAGTCGATAAAAATCCCATAACAACTGAAATTGAATATTTACTCATCAATAAACCGATGATAACAGTTGAAAAGCTGCCGATTGCTTTGCCAATCCCCATTACTAAGTTATTAGCAGTAGCGGCAATTTCAGTTGGATATAAATAATTCATGATAGCACCATAGCCGCCATACATTCCATTAGCAAAGAATCCAACAACGGCTCCAAGTAAGACTAGTTCAAGCATGTTGCGTGCTCGGATTAATGCATAAATGACAAATGCAGAACCAACCAGGAAAAGGCCGAATGATTTGCGTGGCCCCAAGTGATCTAAGATATTTCCAAAAATCAGCATGCCGATGCACATTCCAACGATTGTGGAAATCATCCAAATAGAAGAAGACCCTTGCACAGTAATACCAAGCTGCTTTTGAACAATAGTAGGTAACCAGTTCATCAAGCCATAGTATCCACCAGTTTGGACAACTACCATGAAAATCAATCCTAAAGTTTGAAAGGCGATTTTAGGTGAACTAGCAAACCGAGTTAAAGAAATCTTAGGTTGATTATTATTTTGATGATTAGCGACAAATGTGGGACTTTCTTTAAGGTGTCGGCGAATGAAAAATGCCAGAATAACAGGTACGATTCCAACTAAGAATAATACATGTCAACCCCAACGAGGCAAAATGATTGCAGAAAGAATGGCAGCTATAATGCCTCCAAGTTGTCCGCCAATTGCGGCAAGTGATGAGATGCGACCATAGTGCTTAGTTGAAAAATACTCAGCAATCAATGCCATCCCAACACCGTACTCACCGCCGTTTCCAAGACCAATGATGAAGCGCAGAATATAAATCATAGTGATATTTTTGGCAAAGTACATTAATGCTGTTCCGGCAGCAAAAATAAAAATGGTATACGAAAATACTTTTACTCGGCCATACTTATCACTAAGAATTCCGAACAGAACACCCCCGAGCAAAACGCCCTAGTGTGTAATTGTATTGATCCAACCAGCTTGAATTGTGGAAATTCCTAAACTGGCAATGATTGAAGAAAGGGCGAAAGACATGAAATTAAATCCATGTTTTCAAATGAAAAACCAGTCGCAGTAGAGGCAATTACACGTTTTTGCGCAGAACTTAGACTGGTCTGAGATGATTTATTCATAATAATTCTAATAATTCCTCCAAAATTAATGCTCACAGGCATTTTTTATTTTGATAATTTTCAAAAAAATATTTTGTCATTTTAAAAAATAAAATCAATACGAAAAAAATATTTATTTTGCGAATATATAAAGTGTAGAGAAAATTAGGATTCTTATTGCAAATCAAAAAATTAAATGCTATAATCTTAGCTTGTAATACCTTGTTCTTTTTATAATAAAAAAGAACCAAAAGTCCATAAGGAGGTGCAAACACTATGACACATTATGAAATCACATACATCATCAATCCTTCACTTGACGAAGCTGCTAAGAATGAATTAGTTGAACGTTTTGACAACGTATTGAAGAACGGTGGTGCTGAAATTATTGATTCAAAAGACTGGTCAAAGCGTCGTTTTGCATATGAAATTAACGGTTACACAGAAGGTATGTACCACATTGTAAACGTTAATGCTGAAAATGCAGATGCAATTAACGAATTTGATCGTCTTTCAAAGATCAATGACGGTATCTTACGTCACATGATCGTAAAACGCGAAGACTAAAATTAATCTTTAAATAACCAATAAAGGAGGGCTTGACCTTGATTAACAGAGTAGTTCTTGTAGGTCGCTTAACTAAGGATCCTGATTTACGCTACACACAATCTGGCGCAGCCGTTGCAACTTTTACTGTTGCAGTTGATCGTCAGTTTACGAACCAAAATGGTGAACGCGGTGCAGACTTTATTAACTGCGTAATTTGGCGCAAAGCCGCTGAAAACTTTGCCAACTTTACTCATAAAGGTTCAATGATTGCAGTTGAAGGACGATTACAATCTCGTTCATATGAAAATCAACAAGGCAATCGCGTGTACGTTACAGAAGTTGTTGTTGATAACTTCTCATTGCTGGAGACTAAAGCGCAATCAGAACAATACCGCCGTGAACATCCAAATCAAGGCGGCTCTTCAATGAATAATAATTCATCATTTGATTCAAACCCATACGGTAATCCAGCAGGTAACCAGGGTGGCGCATTTAATGGAAATGTTCAAACTGGGAACTTAAGCAATCCTGATAATAGTCAAGACAATGCTAATAATGCTGACGATCCATTTGCTGACAATGGTCAACAAATCGATATTTCAGATGATGATTTGCCATTCTAGTAATTGAGGAGGGAAATCAACATGGCACAACAACGTCGTGGCGGTCGTCGTCGCCGTAAGGTAGACTACATCGCAGCTAACCACATTGAATACATCGACTACAAAGATACAGATTTATTACGTCGTTTTATCTCAGAACGTGGTAAAATCTTACCTCGTCGTGTAACAGGTACAAGCGCTAAGAACCAACGCAAGCTTACAGTTGCTATTAAGCGTGCTCGTATCATGGGCTTGTTACCATTCGTAGCTGAAGACTAATAATTAGCTTAGAAAGCTGGAAAAGACTCCTGTCGGTCCTCCGATAGGGGTCTTTTTTGAATTTGATGGTTATTTTCCTCTCTTGATTGACAATTGTGTCAAAATTAAAAACAAATAGAGACTGAGCATGAAATTCAGTCTCTAATGCAGCTTAATATATATGCGAAAAGATTGAATAAGTCTTTATGAAAGTTTAGTAACTGAAATTTCAATATTAATTTTAATGGCCATTTTTTCATGACTAATAATAAACTATGAACCTAACTTGAAGAGAAATAAAATCGCAATTATTTATCGTTTACAATTGTAAACATAAAGCATATACTTAAGTTGGATATAGAATTGAGGAGGTTTTTTTATGGATAAAAAGCAAATGCAACATATGCACCACGAGATGGATCACGACATGCATATGGATCATCATGAGATGCATATGGATCACGATATGCACAATATGAGCATGGATATGGGGAACGGCCATATGATGCATATGGGAAATATGAAACGTAAATTCTGGGTATCATTGATTTTAACGATTCCGATTATTTTAATGACACCATTTATGGGAATACACATGCCATTTGAAATCACTTTTCCCGGTTCAGCGTGGGTAGTAACTATTTTGGGAACCATCATCTTTTTTTATGGTGGATCGCCCTTTTTCAGCGGAACTAAAAGCGAATTAGCTAATCGTAAACCAGCAATGATGACATTAATTGCGATGGGGATTACGGTGGCATATGTTTATAGTATTTATTCAGTGATTCAACAACAGCTTTTTGGTAACAATCATGTGATGAGTTTCTTCTGGGAACTTTCAAGTTTAGTAGTAATTATGTTATTGGGTCACCGAATTGAAATGAGTGTGGAAATGAAGGCGAGTTCTTCACTTGATTCTTTGGTAAAATTACTGCCTAAACAAGCTCACAAACTCGTTAATGGTGAAGTTCATGATTTACCTTTAAAAGAGGTCAAAGAAGGCGACTTACTACAAGTATTGGCCGGAGAAAAGATGCCTGCTGATGGAATTGTTGTTGATGGGAATTCAACCGCTAATGAATCAATGGTTACTGGTGAAGCCCGTGCAGTTGCTAAAAAGAAAGGAGATAAGGTCGTTGGCGGTTCAACTAACGGCAATGGAACCTTGACAATTAAAGTTACTGGGACAGGCGAGAGCGGCTATTTGGCACAGGTAATGAAGTTAATTAGCGATGCAAAGGCAACTAAGTCAGAACAAGAAAATATGGCAGATAAAGTGGCTGGAACATTATTCTATGCCGCAGTGACGATTGCGTTAATCGCCTTTGTAGTTTGGTTGCATTTACGCGGCTTATCATATGCATTGTCTGTTGCCGTAGCTACGTTAGTTGTTGCTTGTCCGCACGCATTAGGATTAGCGATTCCATTGGTTGTTGCACGCAGTACTGCAATGGCTGCTCGGCAAGGATTATTAATTCATAATCGAAATGCAATGGAACAGGTAAAAGATCTTAAGTATGCCTTGATGGACAAGACCGGAACCTTAACAGAAGGTAATTTTAAAGTACAACAAGTAAAATCTTTGGATAATGCTGTAAGTGATGACCAAGTATTGCAAATGATGGCTGGCTTGGAAATGAATTCCAGCCATCCACTGGCAGTTGGGATTATGGAGGCTGCTAAGGCTAGTCAACTTGAAGTTAAAGCAGCTACTGATGTTGAGCAAATGACTGGAATTGGATTGCAAGGAAAAATCAATGGTCAGAAATACAGTTTGGTTTCAGCTAATGGACTGAAAAAAGAAGGTTTGACAGTTCCTGTGCTTTCAGATTTACCGGTTGCAAGCACAGTTAGTTACTTGGTTGGTAATGGAAAAGTATTAGGATATGTAGCTCAAGCAGATACAGTAAAACCAGATTCTAAACAATTTGTGACTGAACTGAAGCGTCAGGGAATTACTCCAGTAATGCTTACAGGTGATAATGAAAAAGCCGCTCAAGCAGTTGCCCATGAATTAGGAATTACAGAAATACGGGCAGAATTAATGCCTGAAGACAAAGAAAAGATTGTCCGTGAGTACCAACAAAAAGGCAAAGTGATGATGATCGGTGATGGAATCAATGATGCTCCAAGTTTGACACGTGCAGACATAGGTGTGGCAATTGGTTCAGGAACAGATGTAGCGATTAATTCAGCTGATATCGTTTTAGTTAAGAGTCATCCAACTGATGTATTGAAATTTTTGAAAATTGCCCGCAAGACGACTTTGAAAATGACTGAAAATCTTTGGTGGGGAGCAGGATATAACATCATCGTATTACCATTAGCCGCAGGTATCTTGGCACCATTTGGATTTATTTTAAGTCCAATGGTCGGGGCAATTGTAATGTCATGTTCAACAATTATTGTAGCTTTGAATGCAATGACCTTGAAATAATTTATGAAAACTCGTTCTTAAGATAATCTTAACAAAGAATACGCTTTCTAGAAGATAAAATTCACAATTTCTTCACATTTAAGCTGTAAATTATGAACATAGCCTGATAGAAAAGGCCGAAACATTTTCATTACTTTTTCTCCCCTGAAAAGTAGTTGATTACAAATCATGAAACTCAAGCTTCCCCTTTGAGATTTCATAAAATATACTCCTTTTTTCTCCGCAGTACGCTGCGGAGTTTTTTTGTTTATAAAAAAGTTTTCATATCGATTTTCTATATTACCAAAATCATTGGTGAAAAATTAATGTGATAAAATGTATTAACCACTCTTTGATTTTATTGTGGTATAATTTGGACAACAAACATAGGAGGTATATTCAGATGAATAAAATGATTGTAACTACTACGGAAAAGATTCCGGGACATAATTATGAAGTAATTGGTGAAGTTTTTGGAGTTACTACCCAATCAAAAAATTTGTTCAAAAATATCGGTGCAAGTTTGAAAAATGTAGTTGGTGGAGAAATTAAAGCTTATACTGAAATGATTCACGAAGCACGTGATAAAGCAATTAGCCGGTTGCGTGATGAAGCAGCGAGTCAAGGCGCAGATGCAGTAGTAATGATGCGCTTTGACTCCGGTTCAATTGGTGGCGACATGCAGTCAGTAGTTGCATACGGAACAGCGGTGAAATTTATTGATTAGTAGTAAGTTGCATGAGATATAAATAAATTGGAGGTTGTGATGTAAATCCAACCTCTTTTTAATTTATTTAAAAAATTAATATTAAAAAGTTTATCGTTTTTCATAATATGGTTATGTAGTTGGCGGAAATGACATTGAAAGTTACATATTTTGGAAAAAAACAGGTGATCAAGTAACAATCAAAACAGTTGAAAATCCTGCAGAAAAGCATATGAGAACGAGAGTGGCGTCCTATCAGCGACTATTACAGGATTATTATCAAACTTTGCAACAGCAACAAGAAGTAAAAGATGACACAAATAAACTTAAAGATTGTTATTAACTATTGCCTTCGAGTTAACTCTAAGGAATATAATATAGTCAATCAAGGAAACAGGAGTGATAAGAATGAAAGCAGGAGTTTTTGTAGAACCAGGTAAAGTAGAATGCCAAGAAATTGAGAAACCAACTATTGAAAAGGATACGGATGCAATTATTAAGGTAGTTCGGGCTTGCGTTTGCGGCTCTGATTTATGGTGGTTTCGAGGAATTTCAGAACGGCCAAAGTGTTCATTAACAGGACATGAAGCAATAGGAATTGTAGAAGAAGTTGGTTCTGATGTTACAAATGTTAAACCCGGTGATTTTGTCATTGCCCCATTTACTCACGGCTGCGGTAAGTGTGCAGCTTGCGAAGCGGGATTTGATGGCAACTGTATGGATCCAGCCTCAAAAGGTATGAACGCTGGTTATCAAGCAGAATACTTAAACTTCAGAAATGCAAATTGGGCATTGATTAAGATTCCAGGCCAACCTGAAGACTATACAGATGATCAATTAAATTCATTGCTTGCTCTGGCAGATGTAATGGCTACAGGTTATCACGCAGCAGCTAGTGCAGAAGTTAAGGAAGGCGACACGGTTGTTGTAATGGGTGACGGCGCAGTTGGTTTGTGCGGTGTATTGTCAGCTAAGTTGTTGGGCGCTAAGCGGATTATTGCAATGAGTCGGCACGCAGATCGGCAAAAATTAGCTCGTGAATTCGGAGCAACTGATATTGTTCCTGAACGTGGAGATGAAGCAGTGAAGAAAGTAATGGAAATTACTGATGGCAACGGTGCAGATGCTGCTTTAGAATGTGTTGGAACAGAACTTTCAATGAATACGGCAGTTAAGGTTGTTCGTCCAGGTGCAGTTGTAGGACGGGTCGGTGTTCCACATGGCGAAGATGTCAATACTGCAGAATTATTCTGGCAAAATATTGGTGTTCGCGGAGGAATTGCTTCTCCAATTACAGATGATCGCAATGTATTGTTGAATGCAGTTTTACAAGACAAAATTAATCCAGGAAAGATTTTTACTAAGAGTTTTGATTTAGAACATATCCAAGATGCCTATGAAGCAATGGACAAACGTGAAGCAATCAAATCTGTATTGGTGATTGACTAAAATTTGTAATATGAATGAGAAAGTGTGACAAAATACTATTTTTTGGCATTTTGTCGCACTTTCTATTTTTTATCAAAAAAGCTTGTCTTCGACTATGGTCTAAGCGATAACCTTGAAATTGAAAGGGTGATAGAGATGAAAAAAACAGTAGTAATTACAGGAGCATCAAGTGGAATAGGAAAGGCAACAGCTTTGATGCTGGGGAAAAAAGGTTATCAAGTTGTATTGGGTGCTCGTCGCGAAAATAAATTAGTTGAAATCAAGGAACAAATTGAAAAAGAAAACGGAACTGCAATTTATCAAGTAACAGATGTAACTAAGGCAGAAGAAGTGCAAAAGTTAGCTGATATTGCACATGATAAGTTTGGTCAAATTGATATCTGGATTAACTGCGCAGGAATTATGCCACAATCAATGTTAGCTGAAAAGCGGATTAACGATTGGGATAATATGCTTGATATTAATGTAAAAGGCACCTTGTACGGCATTGCTGCTGCATTAACCTACATGGTACCTGCCAAAAAGGGTCATATTATTAATATTTCATCAATTGCAGCACATGCTGTTGGAGTTGGGACTTCAGTATATTCTGCTACTAAGGCTGCAGTTAACGCAATTAGTGAAGGATTACGGCAAGAAATGGCCCAAATGAAGACTAATATTCGTGTAACAGTTGTTTCACCTGGTGCAATCAATACTAATTTGCTAAACTCAATTACTAGTGAAGATGTAAAGAAATTTGTAACAGATTTTTATGATAATTATGCAATTCCAGTTGATCGAATTGCCAAAGTAATTGCAGATGCAATTGAAATGCCTGAAGATACAACTTTGAACGAAATTATTGTACGGTCAACAGCTCAAGAACTTTAATGAGAAAGGAAAATTTCCAATGAAGACATATAAAATCAGTGAAGTAGCCAAAATTCTTGGCGTTAGTGTACATACACTGCGTTATTGGGATAAAATCGGATTATTAAATTTCATTGAACGGGATAAAAACGGAAATCGTGTTTTTAAGCGTGACGATTTTATTTTATTAGATACAATTCTATGTTTAAAGGCCACTGGGATGCACTTACGTGATATTAAACATTATGTTGAATTATGTCAAAAAGGAATTTCTAGTGTGCCAGAACGACTGGAAATCATGGAAGGCCAAAAGGATGAGATTGAAAAACAAATTGAAGATTTAAAAGACGAATTGTTTGTTGCTGAACAGAAGGTTAAATACTATGAAGAAGCAATTAAATGTAATTCATTGGATGTTTTTCCTGAAGAACGTGAAAAATGGCTTAATAAGATTTTTGATTTAGATGAATAAACAAGAAAGTGTGATAAATACTTGCTTTTAGTGTTTTGTCGCACTTTCTATTTTTTTATAAAAAACACTTGCATTTGAGTTAACTTTAAGGAGTACACTGAGTTTGAAAAATTAAGGAAAGGATCGTGGCAATATGAGTAAGATTTTATTCATCAATGCAAGTGAATATGATAATGGAAATACAAGTCGTTTGGGACATGAAATTTTAAACGGATTAGACTATGAATAACTAAATTTAGTAGATTACAAAATTTATCAATTAGGACAACATTTTGATGATGATCAATTTGAAGAAGTAATCGCAAAAATGCAGGCGGCAGATACCTGGGTAATTTGTACTCCAGTTTACTGGCATAATATGAGCGGTCATCTTAAAACTTGGTTTGACCGGATGTCAGAATATCCGCATCGTATGTGGTACGGGAAGAAATTAGGATTGGGAGTTCAAGGAATGGAACCGTCAGATACGATCGAGCCGATGAAACGCCTGATGAAACGCTTTTGCAGCCTCAATCAAATGGATTTTTTAGGCGAAGCAACAACTAATCAGGAAATTAAGGAATTGAATTCCAAGTTAAAACAGTTAATTTAATGGTAAGAAAGGTTTAGGAGAGACAAGATGAAAAAACAAATGAAGAAATTTTCAATTTTGGCAATTTCATTGATGACTGCTTCAGCACCAGCAATTAATGCGGCGATTCCAATGTTAGCTAAACATTTTAGTAATGTGCCGTTACCAATGGTTGAAATGTTAACAACGATTCCATCATTATTTTTAATTGTTTCAATTTTATTTAGTAATTGGATTGCTAAGAAGATTGGATTAAAACAAACAATCATGATTGGGGTTGCATTAATTGTAGTATCTGCACTTGGTAGTTCATTAGTTAACAATTTTGCTTTTATTTTTGCAATGCGGGCATTGTTAGGACTTGGAGTAGGATTATTTAACTCTTTGTTAGTAGCTGTTGTTGATTATTTTTATCAAGGCCAAGAGAGAACGCAAACGTTTGGCTTTCAAAGTGCATTTGAAGGATTAGGCGGAATTATTATTACTTTTATTGCCGGCCAATTAATGCGAATTAACTGGCAAGCTCCATTTTGGACATATGGATTAGCATTACCAATTTTGCTCTTATTCATGATTTTTGTGCCCAAGATTCCTAAAAATCAAACTCAAAATCTAGAGAATGATAGCCAAGAAGTTACAGAAGAACAAACAGAACCTTCAGATATAATCGAAGATAGTGAAGCATCTGCTAATAAGGCAGAAACTGCTCAACGTCATGGTTATGGACGTTTGGTAGGTTATATGGCATTTATTTTCATTGTTGCAATTTTCTATATGATTATTGGAGTTAAAGTTTCAGAAGTGATTGTTAATCGTGGATTTGGAACTTCAACGGATGCAAGTTATGTAATTTTGCTTTTAAGTATTGGAGCAACATTGTCAGGTTTCATTTTTGGTAATTTAGAAAAACATTTGAAACGCTTAATGATGCCATGCGGATTGACATTACTAGGTTTAGCTTCCATTTTGATTGGTACAGCACATAACAATATTAGTGTTTATATTGCTGGTTTTATTACAGGAATTGGCTTCCGGATGATTTTGCCACATATTATCAATGCAGTTAACCGATTATATCCAGCACAAACTGCAAGTGTGGCAACTTGCATTTTGGTAAGTTATAACTTAGGAGCTGCAATTTCTCCATATGTTGCTGCTGGGTTAATGAAAATTTCTGCTTTCAATAGTATTGGTAATTTATTCATGCTTGGAACAGGATTATATTTATGCATGGCGATAATTGGATTTATTTATAATATTATTACAAGATAAAGGGCATAATTTGATTATGATGAAAAAGAAATGGAAAGTTCTGACAATCGCCTTATTTATTATCGCAATAATCTGCGGAATAATATTTAGCATTGAAAATTCAAAAGCAAAACAAGATTCAAAAAGATTTGCGAATATTACGGTAACTCTTTTCTTTCATGGCTTTGAGAGTAGTTCGCATGCTGAGAAACAGACGGTCAACTCATTGAAAAAACGAGGAGCAACCAACACTGTAATTAAGGCGAATGTCAGTCGAACAGGGCATGTTTTGCTTACAGGCAAATTACCATCAAAAGTAAAAAATCCGGTTGTCGAAGTTAACTTTGAAAATAATCGGGAAGCTGATTATTCAATTGATGGAAAGTGGACGAAAAATGTGGTCGTTGCTTTACAGAAAAAATATGGAATGCAGAAAATGAACATGGTAGGACATTCAATGGAAAATATGGATATTATGTATTATCTACTGGCAAATGCTGATAATAAAAAACTTCCAAGGTTATGTAAGCAAGTTGATATTGCAGGACATTTTAACGGAATTTTAGGATACTCCCGAATTAATAATGCGCCAATTAATGCAACCGGAAAACCCATGAAAATGGATCAAGCTTATCGAAATTTATTACCATTAAGAAATAAGTATCCGAATAAGCAAGTTAAAGTGTTGAATATTTATGGCAATATTGGCAATGGAACCGATGGGAGGGTATCTAATAATTCTTCTAAATCATTAAAATATTTATTAAATGGCCGTGAATTATCATATCAGGAATATGAAATTAAAGGGGTTTCGCATAGTAAATTGCATGAAAGTCGAAGAGTTGATGATTTATTGGATGAATTTCTTTATGAGGAATAGAATTTGAAAAAATCATTTGCTTTGAAGTTTACTTTAAGTTTTATGATAATAACGAATTAAAGATCAAGCGAAAGGAATGAATTTTCATGAATATTTCGGCGGTAGGTAAAAAATTTGATTTAACAACTGATACACTGCGCTACTACGAACGTGAAGGATTAATCCCGCCAGTTCACCGTAATGAAAGTGGTTATCGTGATTATACTAATTATGATTTAAACTGGATCTACTTTGTCCGGGCAATGAGAAAAGCAGGCGTTTCAGTTGAATCAATGATTGAATATACAAAGCTGTTCATGCAAGACCGTAAGGGGACTGCTGAAGCCCGCAAAGATATTTTACGCGAAGAAAAGGCGGAGTTAGAAGCGAAAATTTTTGATTTGCAGCAAACTTTAGATTATTTAAATTATAAAATTGATAATTTTGATGACCATATTCGAAACTTCGAGGATCGGCTTGATCCATACATTCAAGATCAATTGAATGAAGAAGATGATAATTAAAAATGGAATAAATTGTTATTTTTTAGCATGGAGAGAAATTGAATTTATTTAAATTTACTATATAATAGTAAGTAAATTTGGTGCGAACCTTTTACTGAAAAGGTTGATTTATCAAAAAGTATATTCTAAAATGAATGAAAATAATATTGGAGATGAAAGTGTTATGAGTAAGAATTTAGAAAATAAAGTTGCAATCGTAACTGCCGCAAGTCGCGGAATTGGTTTGGCAATTACTAAGAAGTTCGTTGAAGAAGGCGCCATCGTTTATATGGCAGTGCGTGATAGTGAAAAGAATCGTAAATTAACAGCTGAAATGCATGCTGAAAATCCAAATTATCGATCAGTAATTTACAATGCTTTTGACTTCGATACTTATGAACCAATGATTCAAGAAGTTGTAAAGGATGCCGGTCACTTGGATATCTTAGTAAATAACTTTGGAACAACAAATGTTAAGGAAGATACAACTTTAGTTGACGGCAACAGCGAAGCATTCTTTGATATCGTAAATAAGAACTTAGCTAGTGTATATTACACTTCAAAATACGCAGTTAAGGCAATGAAAGGCCAAGAAAATGGCGGGAACATCATTAATATTTCATCAGTTGCTGGTACAAATCCTGATGTAAGTCGGTTAGCATATGGTGTTTCAAAGGCAGCCATCAACTCATTGACTCAACAAACAGCAGTTGAATATGCCCGGGACGGTATTCGTGCAAATGCTGTTTTGCCTGGCTTTGTAGGCACAGATGGAGCAATGCAAAACATGTCACAAAGTTTCTTGGATGGTTTCTTGAAGCATGTGCCATTGGATGAAATCGTTAAGCCGGAAGACATTGCCAATATGGTTGCATTCTTGGCAAGTGACGAGTCACGCTATGTTACAGGTGAATTGATTCCAGTTGCCGGTGGATTTGGATTGCCAACACCAATTTTTGGCGATGTGATGAGTGGCAATACGGAACAAAGATAAGGATGTGAGAGCCGTTTCGAGCAACGGTCAATATAGCAACTCGAATGAGCTCAGAAAGTTGCATACTTCTTAACTGCAAAGCAGTATCACTTACGTACAAAATATTCTAATTAAAGGAAGGCGTGACAAAACACCCTAAACAGGCATGTTGTAAGGAAAATCGAACGAATTACGTAGTAAAGATTCGGAGGTTTTTGAATTTACAGGCATGCCTGTTTGTTTTAAAAGTTGATTATGCGGATATAGAAATAGAGGTTGGACTTATGTCACAACCTCCTTATTTTATAAAGGAGCAAAACATTATGAAACATAAATTAAAGAGGATTATATTACTGTTAATTGTGATTATTTTAATTTTTGGACTTGTTGTCGGGATGGGTCAAAATGCAGAACGTCGCCATGAACGAAACCGCTTTGCACACACGACGCCTACACTATTCTTTCATGGATTTGGCAGTAGTTCACATGCTGAAGAACAGATGGTTAATTCTTTGAAAAGTAAAGGAATCACAAATACAGTAATTAAAGCAAATGTGAATTCAGGCGGACAAGTTTCGCTTTCTGGAAAATTACCGCATAAAATCAAGAATCCAGTCGTAGAAGTGAATTTTGAAAATAGTCGAGAAACCAACTATCGTATTGATGGTAAATGGACTAAAAATGTAGTTAAGGCTTTGCAAAAACGCTATGGAATGAAAACGATGAACATGGTGGGACATTCCATGGGAAATATGGATATTATGTATTATTTGCTTGCGAATGCTAATGATTCTTCTCTTCCTAAATTAAAGAAGCAGGTTGATATTGCAGGACATTTTAATGGAATTTTAGGGTATTCTAAGCATCCTGATTCTCCAGTTAATCAAGCGGGAAAACCAGCTGCCATGGACCAATATTATCGAGAATTGCTGCCGCTAAGAAAAAACTATCCCAATAAGCAAGTTAAGGTATTAAATATTTATGGTAATGTTGGTAATGGCTCTGATGGACGGGTATCAAACAATTCATCTAAATCGTTGAAATATTTACTTAATGGACTTGAACTTTCTTATGAAGAGCGGGAAATTAAGGGAGTTTCACATAGTAAATTACATGATAATCGACAAGTTGATGATTTATTGGCTAAATTCATTTATGAATAAAATAAAAACTCTTGCCTTGAAGTTGACTCTAGGGAATATTCTAATAGTGCAATAAATTGAAAAGTAAAGTGAAAGAAATGAATATTTCTGCAGTAAGTAAAAAAATTTGATTTAACGCCAGATACGTTGCGTTACTACGAACGTGAGGGTTTAATTCCCTCAGTTAATCGGAATGAAAGCGGCTATCGCGATTATATAAATTATGATTTGAATTGGAAGAAAAGATTTTTGATTTAACCTTCATGCTTTTAGATAACTGACATAATGGTGTTTTACAAAAAATAAATCTTATGCATTTTTATATAATTTCACTTACATTTATTAATTTTATTGATTAAAGTTCGATATTTTACCAAAAATATTTCATTAATTATTAACTTTTATCGTTTGTTTTGATATAATTCTTCATAGTGATTAGCAATCATTATATGAAATGTAAAAAAGTAAGGAGTGAGTAATGAATGGCAAATCACAAGAATCTTAAAAAAGTAATCGCTGTCTCAAGTATGGCAGCAGCTACAATGGGAGCTGGCACAATTGTAAACGCTGATAACGTTCACCAACAACCAGTATCATCACAAAAATCAAGCATCTCAACAAAGGTTTCAACAGAATCACAATCTGTTAAGTCAAGCAGCAGGGTTGTTTTGAAGTCATCTAAATCATCTTCAACTAAGGTTTCATCTCAATCATCAGTAAAGAAAACTACATCAACAGCATCATCAAGTTCAAAGGCATCAACTAAGACTTCGTTAATTTCAGCTAAGAAAGCTCAACCAATGAACTTAGCTGCAGTACAACAAGGTAAGATGACAAGTGATGTTAAGTCAACAACAGATCCATTGATGAATGACTTCAATAAGTGGAATAACTCAAGCGATAGCGACTTATCATATGATGCTAATGATGCAAAAACTGCTTATGATAGCATCAACCAAATTGCAAAACAATATGATGAAGGCGCATATGCAAACAAGAGTGATCGTGATTACATCATTAAAGATGTCGCTAACAGCTTAAAAAATGCCAAGTCTGACTATGATATGAGTAAGACACTTTCGGATATTCCTAACTTAAAAGAAAAGCAACAAATCTACAAGGATGTATATGAAGCATGGAACAATTTGTATAACTTATTAACAAACGGCGAACCAGCACAAACCTCATCTCAAACCTCATCTTCAGCTAAATCATCATCAAAGAAGAATGATACAAAGGCTTCATCAATTTCAAAAGCTAATAGTAAGAAAGACTCAGCTAAAAAATCATCAGAATCTTCAAAGAAAGTTTCATCACAGAATTCAAATAAGAATGCAGCAGATGCAGTATCAGCTATTGAAACATTACAAGACGCAGCTAACAAATACCAAAACTCAAGCGATGCAACAACACAATCATACGCTCAAGAAGCACAACAATGGTTAAGCAACCTTGGAACATTCATGAATGCTCAAAAGAACGGTTGGAATAGTCAAAAAGAAATTGATAATGAAATCAATGCTTTGAAGAATGACATTAAATCAAACGAAGATATACTTAATGCAAGTTGGTTCCATGGCAATGACGCAACTAAGGAAATTATCAAAGATCAAATTAATGCTGATAAAGCAATGTTGACTTACTTAACAGGTAACGTACAAGAAACACCAACTACAAAGAATGATGCTGAAGCAACATCATCAAAGAAAGCTGATCAAAAAGTTGCTGCTAAGAACATAACATCAGCTAAGAAGTCAGTAAGTAAAGTAAACAAGACTGTTTCAAGTAAATCTTTACATGAAACTCATATTGTTTCAGTTGCAACAAAGAATGCTGCTAAGAACATAAAATCAACAAAAGCTAATACTGCAACTAAGAAATCAACATTGCCACAAACTGGTGAAACAAACAATATTGGCGTATTAGCAGGTATTAGTGTTCTTGCAATCGCAGCTGCAGGTGCATTTTTATTCCGCAAACGTGGATAAAAAACTAAGAACTGCTTTCAAGGAGTTGTGACATTAAGTCCAACTCCTTTTTTATAGAAGGTGTGACAAAACTCAAAAAACAGGTATGTTGTAAAGAAAAAAACGAACGAATTACGTAGGATTGATTCGGAGGTTTTTGAATTTACAGACATGCCTGTTTGTTTTGAAATTCGATTATGCGGATATAGAAATAGAGGCTGAACTTATGTCACACCTTCACTTTTTAAAATTTTTTCGTGATTATTAACCTTGGATAGTTACTAGACCAGCAATTTGAAGCCATCTTTTTCATTTGTTTGCTGAGTTTGATTGAAAAATCGATCTTAAAAGGAATTTCATGACAATTTTGATAATGATGCACAATTGGTTTGAAATCTATAAGGGACCACAAGTATTATCTTTCTTTAATCGTTTTTCCTTCAAACGAATAACCAAAGCCGCGCACCGTCTTAATATATTTAGGATGTTGCGGATCAGGTTCAATTTTATCCCGCAAATGACTAATATGGATATCAACGATTCGCGACGTACCCAAATCATTGTATTCCCAAACTCCGCGCAACAATTGTTCTCGCGACAGAACTTGTCCCTTATTTTGAACAAGAAAGTAGAGTAATTTAAATTCTTTAGGAGTTAATCCTAAATCAGTTCCATTTTTTAATACCCGATAATGATCAATATCAAGAAGCAAGTCATCTAATTTAATGTGATTATGATGATTGTGATGAGTGTCCTGAATTTCATCAGCAGGGATAAAGTCGGACGTCACCTGATCGTCAATGTTTATTTCAGGTTCAAATAATTCAGGAACCTTTTGATGTGAGTGGACAGCACGACTCCACATTGCTTGCTGAATACGGACAATAACTTCTTCATATTCGTATGGCTCAACCAAATAACCATCAACGTGCAACGCAAACAACTGCATTTCATAATCTAAATCTTTTTTGGATGCCAAAGCTAAAATTGGCTTATTAAAAGTTTCTCGGATTTTTTGAATAAAGGGGAGGGTTTCTTCTTTGGTTGTAGCATCTAGATCCCAGATGATACCAGCTACATGTTTATGTTGAATAAAGTCCATTACATCTGTAATTTCAGTAGTATTGTAAACCATCCAACCATGATCGTTGCAGTACGTATTCAGTTTCATAAATAGCGGTAATTTTTTGGTTATTAAAATTAAACGATCTTCCATGCAGTTCACCTTCCCTTATGTACAATTCTTCTTTTATTATTTCATACCAAATAAAAAAACACTAATTATTTACAAAACATTTACATAAAAACTACATTTAAACTTTTTTTACATAGCATTTACATGAAATCTATGGGCTTTTTACATGCCGAGTGTATCTTAAAAGTATAATTAAGCCCGGCGTTGAAAGGAGTTTGGAAATGAAAAACAAGAAGGCGACATTGCTTGCCGTTTTAGGATTGTTAGGAATTATGCTTGCAGGATGCGGTAAACAGCAGGCAACAGATAAAATTACGATTGTGGGATCTACGGCATTGCAGCCATTAGTGGAAAAGGCCGCAAATGAATTTGATCAGGAACATCAAGGAAATATTACAGTCCAAGGCGGCGGATCAGGTACAGGATTGAGTCAAGTACAGGAAGGTGCGGTTCAAATTGGAAATTCAGATGTATTTGCGAGTCAACAAAACGGAATCAGAGCGAATGAATTGGTGGACCATAAAGTTGCAGTTGCAGGAATTGCCCCGATTGTCAATCGCGGAGTAAATATTAAAAATGTGACAATGAAACAATTACGTGAGATTTTTACTGGAAAAATTACCAACTGGAAACAATTAGGCGGTAAAGATCAAGAAATTGTAGTTATTAACCGGTCGAAAGGAAGCGGAACCCGGGTAACATTTGAAAGTGACGTAATGAAGGGTGTTGAACCAATGAGTGCTCAAGAGCAAGAATCAAATGGAACAGTCCAACAGATTGTTTCTAACACTCCTGGGGCAATCAGTTATATTTCATTTTCATATTTGCGTAGTCAAGGAATCAAGCCTTTGATGATTGATGGCGTAAAGCCCACTAGCAAAAACGTAGAAACAAATAAATGGAAAATTTGGTCATATGAACACATGTATACCAAAGGAAAACCAACTGGTAAAACAAAGAAGTTCTTGCAATTTATGTTATCAGACAAGGTGCAGAACAGTTTAGTAGAAGAAATGAAGTATATCAGTATTCATCAAATGCAAGTCGAAAAGAGTCCGTCAGGCAAGATAACTGAAATTAAGTAAGGAAGTGAAAACATGGATGAAATTAAGCCAAAATTATTATCAAAGTCAAAGCAAACAGCCGAAGATCGGCGCGGTAAAATTCTATGTTATGCCTGCTTAAGTTTGATTGTGGTGTTAATTGTTTCAATTTTGTACTTCATTATGGATAAGGGTGCGGCAACATTTACACAAAATCATTTAAGCATCACTGAGTTCTTTACTGGAACAAAGTGGGATCCAGGACATCATTTAATTGGTGCATTGCCAATGATTACAACTTCCTTCTTAGTTACGATTCTAGCTGCTTTATTAGCAACTCCGTTTGCAATTGGAGTGGCCATTTTCATGACTGAATACGCTCCTAAGAAGGGCACAAAGGCATTGCGCGCAGTCATTGAATTGTTAGTAGGGATTCCTTCAGTTGTCTACGGTTATATCGGACTAATGGTAGTGGTGCCATTTGTACGGAAAATAATTGGTGGAACTGGATTTGGAATTTTGGCTGGGACTTTAGTTTTATTTGTAATGATTTTACCAACTGTGATTTCTTTAACAGCAGATAGTTTGAAATCTATTCCAGTAAGTTATCGGCAAGCAGCCTTGGCGTTAGGGGCTACCAAGTGGCAATCAATTTATAAAATTGTGTTACGCGCAGCTTTACCTGGAATTTTAACGGCAATTATTTTTGGAATGACACGCGCCTTTGGTGAAGCATTAGCTGTCCAAATGGTAATTGGAAATGCAGTTTTGATGCCGCATGGTTTAGGTACTCCAACAGCAACTTTAACTAGTCAATTAACCAGTCAAATGGGAAATACAGTCTTAGGAACGGTTTCAAATAACGCATTATGGTCATTGGCCTTGATTTTATTATTAATGTCATTGGCATTTAACTTGCTGATTAGATTTATTACTCGGAAAGGAGCAATTAAGCGATGAATCCAAAAACCAGCGATAAGATAGCACGGAAAGTCATTTACGGGGTTGTCGTCTTATTGATTTTATTACTTGTTTTCTTAATTGGATATATTTTAGTAACTGGTTTGCCAGATATGTCATGGCACTTCTTAACTAGTGTGAGTGAATCTTTTGAAGCAGGCGGTGGAATTCGAGATCAAATTTTTAATTCAGTATATATCTTGATTTTAACTACTTTGATTTCATTGCCAATTGCTTTAGGAGTGGGAATCTATCTTGCAGAATATGCTAAGGATAACTGGTTCACTAATTTCTTGCGGACCATTATTGAATTATTAAGTTCATTACCGTCAATTGTTGTTGGTTTATTTGGATATTTATTATTTGTAATTAAATTTCAAATTGGCTTCTCAATTATTTCCGGGGCAATTACGTTAACTTTCTTTAATTTACCATTGTTAACCCGCAGTATTGAAGATGCTTTTCGTTCAGTTCCGCGAGATCAGCGTGAAGCAGGAGTTTCACTTGGAATTTCAAAGTGGAAAACTATCACGGGCATTGTCTTACCATGTGCTTTACCTGAAATTTTAACTGGGATTATCTTGAGTGCAGGGCGAATCTTCGGTGAAGCTGCGGCCCTGATTTACACAGCCGGTCAAAGTAACTCAGTAATTAATTATGCTGATTGGAATCCATTTTCTCCAACAAGTCCGTTAAATATTTTCCGACCAGCCGAAACTTTGGCAGTTCATATTTGGAAAGTTAATACTGAATCAATCTTACCAGATGCTCACCAAGTTTCTAGTGGTTCAGCAGCAGTCTTAATTATTGTAATTTTAATTTTTAACTTTGGTGCTCGCTGGCTCGGAAATACAGTTTATCGTAAGTTAACAGCAACAGAAAAAGGAAAATAAAAATGACAACAGAAACATATATCAGACAAATTGATACCGAAGCAGCATTATCAACAAAAGATTTAGCAGTTTATTACGGTGAGAAACAGGCGTTTTCACGTGGAACAATTAGTTTTCCACGCAACCAAATTTCTGCCTTGATTGGGCCTTCCGGATGTGGTAAATCAACTTTCTTACGTTCATTGAACCGGATGAATGACGACATCGCACGGGTTGAAGGACAAATTATGTACCGCAATTTAGATATTAACAACGATAAAATTAATATTTATGAATTGCGTAAACATATTGGAATGGTATTTCAACATCCAAATCCATTTTACAAATCAATTCGGGAAAATATTACGTATGCATTAAAGTACAACGGAATTAGGGATAAACAAGTCTTAGAACAAAAGGTTGAAGAAAGCTTAAAGGCCGTTGCTTTGTGGGATGAAGTGAAGGATTCATTGGATAAAAACGCCAAGGCATTATCAGGTGGTCAACAACAACGGTTATGCATTGCGCGATCAATTGCGATGCAGCCTGATATTTTGTTGTTGGATGAACCCACAAGTGGACTTGATCCAATCTCAACACGCAAAGTAGAAGCTACCTTGCAAGAATTGAAACAGAACTACACAATCATTATTGTGACGCATAACATGCAGCAGGCTTCCCGCAGCAGTGATTATACTGCATTTTTCAATATGGGCAGAATCATTGAATTTGATAAGACACCTAATATTTTTACAACTCCAAAAATTAAGTTGACAGAAGATTATGTTTCAGGAAACTTTGGCTAAGAGGTAGAAGCAATGGAAATATTAACGACTGAAAATGTACATTTATATTATGGAAAAAAAGAGGCTTTGCATGGTTTTGATTTAGGCTTTGAAGAAAAGAAAATTACAGCCTTAATTGGGCCTTCCGGATGCGGCAAATCAACTTATTTGCGCTGTTTGAATCGGATGAATGATTTACTAGAAAACGTAACTATTACGGGTAGTTTTAAGCTAAATGGCAAGGATATCTACAGTCCAAAAGTTGATGTGGTTGATTTGAGAAAACGCGTAGGAATGGTATTTCAACAACCTAATCCCTTTCCATTATCTGTATATGATAATATTGCATTTGGCTTGCGGTTAAAGGGGATTAAGGATAAACATGTAATTGATCAACGAGTAGAAGAAAGTTTGAAACAAGCTGCCGTTTGGAATGAAGTGAAGGATCATTTGAAAAAGGATGCACTTGCATTTTCAGGTGGTCAACAACAGCGGATTTGCATTGCACGTGTGTTAGCAGTTCAACCAGAAATTATTTTAATGGATGAACCAACGAGTGCGCTTGATCCAGTTTCAAATGCTAAAATTGAAGAAATGCTTGTTGAATTAAAAAAAGATTATACAATTATTATTGTGACACATAATATGCAGCAGGCATCACGGATTTCTGATCAGACGGCCTTTTTCTTAAATGGTAATTTAATTGAACATGGCCGCACAGATCAGATGTTTATGAATCCAAAAGAAAAGTTAACGAATGATTACTTAAATGGCCGTTTTGGCTAATATATAACAGGAAGAAGGAAAGATAATGAAAGAAATTTTTCGGGATGAAATGAAGAAACTAAATGGTCGCTTTAATGAAATGGGAATTGATATCAGTGAACAAATTTATCAGGCAACCAAGTCATTTGTTGACCATGATCAACAGTTGGCTGAACAGATTATTAATCAGGATGAAACCATCAACGATAATGAAATTTCTCTAGAAGAACGTGCATTGAAATTAATTGCACTCCAGCAACCTGTTGCGCGCGATTTTCGAAAAATTATTAGTATTTTAAAGGCTAGTTCAGATTTGGAGCGGATTGGTGATCATGCAATTATTATTGCTCGGGAAACGATTCGCTTAAAAGGAAATAATCGAATTCCGGAAGTTGAAGAATTAATTTCTGATTTAACAGCTGATATCCGCAGTATGTTGGAACAATCATTGGATGCTTCAATTCGCGGCGATGCAGAAATGGCCAAAAAGATTGCGCAATCTGATCAAGAAGTTGATGAACAATACTATCAAATTTATCAATTATTAATTGAAATTATGAAACGTGAAACCAATACGGCGGTCGCTGCTACCAGCTACTTAATGGTAATTCGGATGTTGGAACGGATTGGCGATCACATTGTAAACTTATGTGAATGGGTATTGTATGATGAAACTGGTAAATTAAAAGAATTAAATCCAGGCAAGCTGCACAGAGATGAATATTTGAAAGTTGAAGAACAAGAAGCGATTGTGCGGCATGAAAGAAAAAAGGCTAAGTTAAAAAAAGAAGCAAATAAAGAATAGATTATATCAAAGATGAAAAAATTTAAAGGCTGTGACGCAAGTCCAGTCTTTTTTATATGCACAATCTTCCTTCTTTTGCGCTTCAAATGCAAATCTATTTCATTTGATGACAGAGATGTTAGAATAAGGGCGTAATCAAAGAAAGCGTATATTGAAACACTTGCGATGATTATATTTTCGGGAAAGTTTTTATATTTATTATATAAAGGGGAATCAAATTATGGCAGAAGATAAATCAACATACGCACCATTGAAAGGAATCAAAGTTGTTGACTGGACACAAGTACAATCAGGTCCTTCATGTACACAATTACTTGCATGGTTAGGCGCTGAAGTAATTAAGATTGAACGCCCTGATACTGGTGGTGACCCAACTCGGAATCAATTGCTTGATATTGAAGATTCATGGGGCATGTATTACCTTCAATTAAATGCAAATAAGAAGTCATTGACTTTAAACATCAAGAGTGATGAAGGTAAGAAGATTATGACAGATTTGCTTAAGAAGGCCGATATCTTTGTTGAAAACGTAAGACCAGGTGCTGCAGATCGTGCCGGTTTTGGTTGGAAAGATGTTCACAAGTTGAACCCACGTTTGATTATGGCTTCATTGAAAGGATTTAATGAAGGTTCACGTTTTGAAAATGTTAAGGCTTATGAACCAGTTGCTCAATCAGCTGGTGGTGCTGCCTCAGCAACTGGTTGGAATGATGGTAAATATAATGTACCAACTCAATCAGCCGGTGCTTTAGGTGATACAAACTCAGGAATGCACTTAACAATCGGAATTTTAGCAGCATTGCTTCAACGGGAACACACTGGCGAAGGAACATTTGTATATCAATCAATGCAAAATGCCGTTCTTGATTTATGCCGGATTAAGTTACGTGACCAAGTAATGCTTGATAACTTAGGTGCATTACCACACTATGCTGTATATCCTAACTTTAAGTGGGGTAAAGCAATTCCACGTGCAGAAAATACAGAAGGTGGAGAAGTTATTGGCTGGACATACAAGGCAAAAGGTTGGGAAACAGATCCTAATGCTTATGTATACATTGTTATCCAAAGTTCAAAGAAGAGCTGGGAAACAATTGCTAATACAATGGGTCATCCAGAATGGATTGATGATGAACGCTTCTGTGACTGGCAACACCGTCAATTGCACAAGGAAGAATTATATGATGCAATCGAATCATACACAAAGAATTACGATAAGTATGAATTAACAGAAAAATTAGGTAAAGAAGGTATCCCTGTAGGACCAGTACTTGACTGGTATGAAATCGAAAACGATCCTGATTTGAACTCAGATGGTACAATTGTCACAATTGATCAAGGCGGAAACCGTGGTAAATACAAGACATTAGGTATTCCGTTCAAGTTAGGCAACTATGTTCCAGATTATAAGCGGGCACCTGATTTGGGTGAAAACAACAATGAAATTTTGAAGAGTTTAGGCTACAGTGATGATCAAATTAAAGATCTTGAAAAAGATGGAACGATTATCCCTGCACAAAAGCCAAAGAATCCACGCCGTGAGGTTATTAAATAAGGGTATGGAGATTGTCTTGAACTTGCATAGAGTTAGACTGAAATCTGCATACTTATATTTGCCTTGCTAGGCTTAAGCTGGAATTTAATTATCGGCTTTTCTCCTTATAATAAAAGAACATCAACTTCAATTTGAAGTTGGTGTTTTTTTATTATAAAAATTTCGTATTTAGAAGTGAGACCTAAAATTATCGCGCAATATTAATATGTAAATTCTTTTAAATATAATTCAAAAGTGATACAACTAGAATGAGGAAGGAGCTGTTTTATATGACAGAAGAAAATGAAATTTTGAAAATGCATGGCGGTACCGAACCAGGCGTATTAAGCATGAAGCCCCGGTTTGAGGTTACTAACAGAGAACAATTGGGCAAGGCATATACCCCAGGGGTTGCTGAAATTGCCAAGTTGATTGAAAAGGATCCATCTGTAAAGAATAAATATACAATGAGCGGCAAGTTAGTTGGAATTGTTACGGACGGTTCAGCAGTGCTGGGTTTAGGTAATATTGGTCCAGCTGGCGGATTGCCAATCATCGAAGGCAAGGCATTGCTTTATAAGGATTTAGCTGGAGTGGATGCAGTTCCATTGGCATTGAACCAAGTTTCAGTAGATGAACAAGTGGAAACGTTGAAGAATTTGTCAACTTCTTTTGCTGGTTTTCATTTGGAAGACATTACTGCGCCTAAATGTTTTGAATTAGAAGAAAAATTGGCAGCTGCAGTTGATATTCCAGTATATCATGATGATCAAGAAGGAACTGCAATCGTAGTTTTGGCAGCGTTAATGAATGCCGCTAAGGTTGCAGGCAAAACATTAACTGACTTGAAAGTTTTGGTTAATGGAATCGGAGCTTCAGGTTACGCTACAGCAAAATTATTACTTGAAGCTGGAATTAAGCACATTACATTGGTAGATGAAGCAGGTCCAATTAGTGCAGATGACCAACGTTTTAATAAATATCAACGGAAATTAGCCCAAGAAAGTGCAGTGAATGCTCATTTTGATAATTTAGCCGAAGCAATTGAAGACCAAGATGTCTTTATTGGACTTTCAGTAGGAGATATTTTAAGTGCTGAAGATGTTCAACGGATGGCTGATGACCCAATTATCTTTGCTTTGGCTAACCCTAAGCCGGAAATCGATCCTCAAATTGCACATGATGCAGGAGTAAAAATTATGGCAACTGGTTCAAGTCAATACCCTAACCAAGTCAATAATGTCCTAGTATTTCCAGGGTTATATCGTGGATTATTAAAATCTGGAATTAAGAAAGTAACTGCTGATTTGGAAATCGCAATTGCCAAGGGCTTAAGTGCTAGAATTGCTGAACCAACAGCTGATAAGTTTATTTCAGGAGTATTTGATAAGGGAGTAGTAGATACAGTTACCCAAACTGTGGTGGATTTCGCTAATCAAAATTAGGTAAGAACGAAAAGAGGAGAATTCAAATGAGTGTGTTTTGGACTTCTATTCAAAGTGTAATTTCAATTGTAATTATGATGGCAGTAGGCTATTTTTGCCGTGCCAAAGGATGGTTTGGCGATCGTTTTTCTAAGGGATTATCTCAATTAATTATGAAGATTGCCTTACCATGTGCAATTTTTATGTCAATGCTGCAACGGTTCCATTTGGATCAGTTGAAGAATTTATCTAAAGGACTTATTTATACAATTCTTTCAATTTTTATCGGGTACATAATTAGTTGGATTGCCGTTCGAATTTTCAAGATTCCAAAGGGCCAACGCGGATTAATGATGACCGGAATTAACGGGGCGAACACCGTCTTTATTGGATTGCCATTAAATGTTGCTTTGTTTGGTAATGTTTCAATTCCTTACTTATTGGTATATTATATTGTTAATACTATCATCATCTGGACAGTTGGGGTTTGGGTAATCGCCGCAGATGATCCAACCACAAAAGAAAGGAACGTCAAAATTGACTGGAAACATTTTCTGCCAGCTCCAATTTGGGGATTTATTATTGCTTTGCCATTCTTAATTTGGATGCCTAATGCAGCTACACAATTGCCAACATTTATTACTAAAACATTATCAGATATCGGTGGCTTAGTAACACCACTATCATTAATGTATATTGGGATTATGTTGCGCGACTTTGGAATTTCAAATATTAAATTCACTAAGAGTTTAAATATTTCATTGGTCGGCCGGTTTATTGTTTCACCAATCGTAATGTTCTTAATTATTATGTGTGGAACTCACATGGGGATTTCAATTGCACCAATGTTCCACAAGACATTGATTATTCAAGCAGCTACTCCATCATTGGCTGTTTTGCCAATTTTAGCTGATCAATATCACTGTGATGTTGAATTTGCGACTGATTTAGTGGCTGCAACCTCAGTATTGTTTGTAATTGTCGTCCCAGTTATTATGATGATTTTGAATTTTATTTAATATGAGGGATATTTATGAAAGTTAATCAAATCAACCTGCAAATTCCGCGCTACTATCGAAAATGGCAGCAGTTTTTGCTTAAACAAGGCATTACTGGATTTGCTGATGCGGAATTATCAGCGATTGACCGGACGTATATTTGGACAAATGAACAACGAGAAGTAATTGCGACGGGCTCGCTTGCTGGAAATGTGTTGAAGTATGTGGCAATTGAACCGCAATATCAAGCTCAAGGGACAATGTTTAATCAAGTTATCAGTTATTTAGTTAATCAAGCAGCTGCTTTGAATCGATTTCACTTATTTGTGTTTACTAAGCCGCAATATGTTAAAAGTTTCGAATACGTCGGATTTCATTGTTTAGCTCAAACTGAAACGGGAGCAATCTTAGAAAATGGAACGCCAGATATTCACGACTACTTGAATCAGTTGCCGCATGTTGCTGATGGAAAAAAGGTTGCGGCAATTGTGGCTAATGCCAATCCATTTACTAAGGGTCACCGATATTTGATAGAACAAGCTAGTCAGGAAAATGATGCAGTCTATGTCTTTGTTGTTAGTCAGGATGTTTCCTTATTTACGTTTGATGAACGCTTCAAACTTGTAAAAGAAGGGACACAAGATTTAGAAAATGTCATGGTAGTACCAGGAAAAGAATATATGGTAAGTTATGCAACTTTTCCAGCATATTTTTTGAAAGATGATCAAAATGTGGGTCGTTATCAAGCACAATTGGATGCGGAATTGTTTAAGCGGCAAATTGCTCAACCACTAGGCATTACCACACGTTATTTAGGCAGTGAACCATATTCAAAGACCACAGACGTTTACAATGAAGAGTTAAAGCAGGTATTGCCGCCGGAAGTGAAAGTAAAAATTATTCAACGTGCACAAACCGCTGATGATGAGATTATCACAGCAACTAAGGTTCGCCAAGCTATTCGAGACAATGATTTACAAACTATTCGACGTTTGGTTGTTCCGACAACGTTAAAATATATTGAGCAACATATGAATGAACTTAAAGAAAGGATGAACTCTAATGGAAATTAAACAAACAGCATTGGCTGGTACTCTTGAATCTTCAGATATCCAAGTTACAATCAGTCAAGGCAATCATGGAATTGAAATTGATTTAGATTCATCAGTTGAAAAATTATATGGAAAACAAATTCGTAAGGTTATTATTGAAACAATTCAGGCATATGGAATTGAAAATGCCAAAGTTAAAGCTGTTGATAAGGGTGCTTTAGATTGTGTAATCAAGGCTCGTGTTATGACTGCAGTTCAACGCGCTTTGGGAACTAGCGATGAACCTAACTGGGAGGTGCTTTGACATGGAAGAACGATTACGGCGGACAATGATGTTTGTCCCAGGAAATAATGCTGGAATGGTGCGTGATGCCGGTATTTATGGTGCTGATTCAATTATGTTTGACTTAGAAGATGCTGTGTCATTAGCAGAAAAGGATGCTGCCCGAATTTTGGTTTATCAAGCTTTGCAAACGCAAGATTATGGTGATTCTGAACTAGTTGTGCGGGTCAATGATATTGATTCTAAGTACTTTAAACCAGATGTCTTCGCTATGGTTAAGGCAGGTGTAGATGTTATTCGTCTCCCTAAAACCGAATCAGCTGCAATGATTCATCAATTAGTTCAAGTGATTGAAGAAGCTGAAAAGAAATTTAACCGGCAACCAGGCTCAACTCATGTGATGGCGGCAATTGAAAGTGCTAAAGGAGTAATGAATGTATTAGAAATTGCTCAAGCAAGCGACCGTATGATTGGACTGGCTTTATCGGCTGAAGATTATACAACAGATTTAAAAACACATCGTTATCCAGACGGTGCAGAATTAGAATTTGCACGCAATATGATTTTAAATGCAGCTCGGACAGCAGGAATTGCAGCCTTCGACACGGTCTTCACTAACATGAACGATGAAGAAGGCTTTAAGCGTGAAGTAGAACATATTCATGAATTAGGTTTTGATGGTAAATCATTGATTAATCCGCGGCAAATTGACATGGTTAACCAAATCTATCAACCAAGCCAAGTTGAAATTGAAGATGCCTTAGATGTCCAAGCAGCCATTGAAGAAGCTCATCGCCAAGGTTCCGGCGTTATTTCAATGAATGGACAAATGGTTGACCGGCCAGTTGTGTTGCGGGCACAACGGGTAATTCGATTAGCACAAGCATCAGGGTTATTAAATGAGGAGGGTGAATTCATTGAAGAATAGTATTGGACGTGAGTTATCAGATGATTTAATGAGAAATTATCAACCTTTTAAGTCAACTAAAATCGGCAATCCAATAGTGCAACGGGTTGCTCCAAAAGTCCGTGTTTCAACAGGCGATAATAAAGTAACGGATTCATTGGCTGATGTAGTGCGGAAGACTGTTAAAGATGGGATGACAATTTCATTTCATCACCATTTGCGTGAAGGGGATTTCATCTTTAATTTAGTAATGGATGAAATTATTAAACAAGGAATTCAAGATTTGACATTAGCGCCTTCTTCATTAACTAATGTGATGAATGACAAGGTAATTGAAGCTATCAAAGCCGGCACCATAACACATATTGAATCATCCGGAATGCGCGGAACTTTGGGAGAAGCTGTTTCTCACGGAATTTTAAAAGATCCGGTAATTTTACGATCTCACGGAAGCCGTGCACGGGCAATCGAAAATGGCGAGACCAAGATTGATGTGGCTTTTTTAGGAGTTCCAAATGCTGACAGGTGCGGAAACGCGAATGGTATGACTGGAGATGCAGCTTTTGGCTCATTGGGTTATGCATTGATTGATGCCCAATATGCAGATCAAGTGGTATTGCTGACTGATAATATCGTAGATTATCCAAATACACCTGCTTCAATTAAGCAAACTCAAGTGGATTATGTGGTTAAAGTTGATCAAGTTGGTGATCCAGATCGAATTGGTTCTGGGGCAACCCGGTTTACTAAGAACCCTAAAGACCTGAAGATTGCAAAAATGGTAAATAATGTCATTGTGCATTCTCCATATTTCAAGCAAGGTTTCTCTTTCCAAACAGGATCAGGCGGAGCAGCATTAGCAGTTGCACGATTCTTGAAACAATCAATGTTGGATAAACAAATTACTGCTTCGTTTGCATTAGGTGGAATCACGACTCCAATTGTTGATTTAATGAATGATGGATTAGTTCAAAAGGTCATGGATGTACAAGATTTCGATAAAGGTGCAGCTGATTCAATGAAAAATAACCAGAATCAACAAGAAATTGATGCATCATGGTATGCGGATGCAGATAACAAGGGAGCAATGGTTGATCAGTTGGATGTCTGCATTTTATCAGCTCTAGAAATTGATACTGATTTTAATGTAAATGTCATGACGGGTTCAAATGGCGTCTTGCGGGGAGCCATTGGTGGCCACCAGGATGCCGCAACAGCCAAGATGACAATTATTTCAGCGCCATTAACACGGGGCCGGATTGCAACTGTTGTGCCTAAAGTTGGTACCGTGGTTACCCCAGGTGAATCAATTGATGTGTTAGTTACTGAAGCAGGAGTAGCAGTCAACCCGGCACGTCAAGATTTGATTGCGGCGTTCAAGAAAGTTCCAAGTATTCCATTGGTAACCATTGAAGAATTACAACAAAAAGCAGAAGCAATTGTTGGTAAGCCAGAACCATTGCAACATACTAATAAGACAGTCGCAATGATTGAATACCGCGATGGAACAATCATTGATGAAGTTAAAGAAATTAAAGATTAGGAATTAACTCGATGGACATATTTAAGCAAGGGCAAGCAGTAGATATCCCGACAGTTTTAAAAAATCGCGATTACCGAGTTCAAGTTCAACAAAAATTAGTTGGGCATCATGCGCATAAGACAGTGGTGGCTGCCAAACTAAATCTTCCAGGACCAATTAAAAATAATGCTCAAATTAAGCAATTTTTTATAACTGAATTGCAACAATTTGAACAGCAGTTAATGCAACAAGGAATCTTATTTGAAGTAGCAACTGAATGGTTAAATGCGGTAACTGGTCCAGAACGCTTTTACTTAATTGGTGAGAAGCAAAAGTTTCATGTGAAACAACTAACAACTGCATTTGAAGAATCAACTCCAGCACGGCGGCTTTTTGATTTAGATGTTCTTATATTAAAAGAACAACAGGTACAATCAATTAGCCGTACAGAATTGAATTTACCAGTGCGCAAGTGCTTGATTTGCAATCGTAATGCTAAAGAATGCGGGCGTGCTCGTACACATTCACTTGCAGAATTACAACGAAAAGTTTCACAGTTGATTGTAGAAACTTTGGTAACAACTGAAAAAAAACAGACTGCAGTTCAATTAGCACAGCTTGGACTACAAGCGATGCTAGATGAGGTAACTGTATGGCCTAAACCAGGTTTGGTGGATCCAGTTGAACATGCAGCTCATCCTGATATGGATCATTTTCTATTTATAAAAAGTGCATTAACACTGGAACCGTATTTACAAAAATGTGCGATGGCAGGATTAAATTACCCAGGAAATGATTTCCCAGCACTTTTTCAAGAATTACGTACTTTGGGAAAACGCGCGGAACAGGCAATGTTGACAGCCACTGCGGGAATTAATACACATAAAGGAGCAGTTTTTTCCTTAGGAATAATGACAGCAGCTGTGGGAATTGCATTGCAGCATAAGCAATTGACGAATGATAATTTACAACGAATTGTGCGTCAAATGTTGGTTAATTTAATGGAAAATGATTTTACTCAAATGTCAACCAAATTAAGTGCTGGACAGAAACAATACTTGCAATATCAATTAGGCGGAGTACGTGCAGAAGCATCCCAAGGCTATCCAACAGTTTTTGATTATGGATTAAAGACATTACGCATTACAGCAAACTTACCGCAAAATGATCAAAATATAATCACTTTAATGCAACTTGCACGTCATGCGGATGATTCTACTTTGATTAAACGTGCAGGCAATCCTGCTATATTAAAGTGGAAAAATCAGCAAATTGACCGATATTTTGAATTGGGAGCCAGTGTAACTGATGAAGGACGGCGATTTTTACTAACATTACAAACTGAATTTGCTAAACGACATTTAAGTTTAGGTGGAAGTGCTGATTTATTGATTTTAACGATTTTTATTGATAAAGCAGAAAGGACGTTTAAAGATGGACTTTACTACAAGTGATCATATCCGCCTTAATTTGCGACAATATGGCAGCGGACAACCAGTCATCATGATTCATGGCTTTAGTGGTTGTCAGGCAATTTGGACAGAACAAATTAGGCCCTTTGTTAATCATGGATTTCAAGTAATTACTTATGATCAACGCAATCATGGTGCTTCTGAATTGGATGAAAATTTAACTGAGATTGATCGATTAGTGACGGATTTAAAGGAAATCGTGGAACAAGTATGTAATGAAAAGCCGATTTTAATTGGACATTCAATGGGTGCAGCGGTAACCTATGGCATGCTTGAACAGAATGCACATTTGCTTAAGGGAGTTATTGCGATTGATGAATCTCCTAAGATGATTGAAAATACAAACTGGCACTATGGCTTTATGCATGCCACTCGGGCAAATTATAAGGAGAAGATGCGGCAATTGCCTCACATTCGTCAAACATTGCATGGAGTAACGCCAGAATGCCGTAAACAAGTTAAAGCAGAAAATCAGCAGTTTCCATTTGATTGGCAGGCCAATGAAGAACTATTATATAGTCATGTAAGAAGAGATTGGCGTCAATTTTTAATTGACACTATGTTACCAGTCTTGATGGTTACTGCTAATCAAAGTCCTTTTTTCGATGGCGAGTATGCAAAAGTAATGCAGGCTCAAAATCCTGAACACTTGCACCGCCGAGCAATTGATCAAACTGGTCACTGTGTAATGGCGGAACAACCAGCTAAGTTTAACCAAACAGCATTTGAGTTCATTTCAACGCTGAAATAATTAAGCTCAACTGATTATTTGTAATAATTTTTATTAGGAGGTCTTAGCTGTGAAAAAAGTAACAGTCATTGATTATTTAATTCAAAGATTACATGAAATTGGTGTTGATGATATTTTTGGTGTTCCAGGAGATTATAATTTATCTTTCTTGGATGATGTTGAAAAAAGCGACACTGTCAATTGGATTGGTGACTGTAACGAATTAAATGCAGCCTATGCAGCTGATGGTTATGCACGTAAAAAGGGTGTTGGCGCATTAATTACAACTTTTGATGTTGGTGAATTGAGTGCTTTAAACGGAATTGCCGGCAGTTATGCAGAACATGTTCCAGTTATCGCAATTACCGGAGCACCAACAACTAAGGTTCAAGAAAATAAGATGCTAATGCACCATACAGATGCAACCGGAAACTTTAAGCGGTCATATCGAGCATTTAAACAATTTACAGAAGCTCAAGCATTATTAGGTTTTGAAAATGCAGGGGCCGAAATTGATCGGGTATTAACAACTGCGATAATTAAGCGGCGTCCAGTATACATTTCATTACCATTGGATGTAGCTCATAGTATGATTGCTACTCCAAGTGCACCATTGAAATTGACAGTGCAAAATACTGACCATACAAAACGGGTTGCTAAGCGATTAGTGGATGAATTAAAGAAAGCCAAACGGCCAGTGATTTTAGCTGGAAATGAAATCATGACCTTCCGCGCTAAAGCAGAATTTGAAAAATTAATCAATAAAACGCATATTCCAGTTGCAACATTATTGTTAGGTAAGTCAGCTATTAATGAAAAAAATCCATATTTTATCGGCACATATTATCCTAACTATGGTGACAAACGTGTATTGAACTATGTTGATCAAAGCGACTTAGTAATTGTCTTTGGTAGTAAATTGATTGATGTAAATACTGGAAGTTTTACACAGTGCTTCACTAAGAATGAAACGGTAGTAATTAATGGTGATAACACAGATTTCTTTGGTGTAAAGAGTCGGGGTGTCAATATTAACAATTTAATCAAAGATGTTTATGCTAAAAACTTTGAATTTGATTTTGACAGTACAGGTTTGCAAAATGTAAAACCAGATGTGAAGTATAAAGACAATGATGAACAAGAATTAAACTTGGCTCAGTATATGTATGCTTTCAAGAACTTTATGCAAGATAACGATACGATTTATACTGAAACGGGAACTTCACAATATGGCTTGTCATTTATGAACTTGAAAAAAGATGTTGATTTTGAAGCTCAACCATTATGGGGTTCAATTGGATACACTTTGCCAGCAATACTGGGAAGTCAGATTGCTGATCCAGATGGCCGGCATATTTTATCAATTGGCGATGGTTCTGCTCAAATGACAATTCAAGAATTAAGTTTGATTCAACGGCATCATTTGAAACCAATTATTTTCTTGATTGATAATGATGGTTACACGATTGAACGGGTAATTCACGGACCACATGCTCAATACAATGATATTGCTGCATGGGACTTTACTAAGATTCCAGCTGCAATGGGAATTGCAGAAGAAACAATGGATATTAATGTTGCTACTACAAAGCAAGAATTGACGACAGTGATGAACAAGATTGCGGATGATCGCAGTAAGGCACACTTTGTAGTAGTTAAGACTAAACCATTGGATGCTCCAGAATTAGTGAAAAAGATTGGTAAATCAATGAGTTTGATTGATAAATCTCACTTTTATGGAGAAGAATAAAATATAAGGTGTGACAAGACACCAAAAACGGGTATGCTGTAAGGAAGAACATGCATTAGTTCGGATAATTTGAAACTTATAGCATGCCCGTTTATTTTGAATCTGATTAGGTAGATAGTATAAGAAATTAGATTTGCATTATATTTTATTTTTTTGAATGTAAGCGCTCTTTTAAAATTATAAAAAATGAGCTACACTAAATGTAGTCATATTAATTGTAGAGTACATTGGTTTTTAATCAGTGTAGCCTATAAAATTTCAAAGAATTAATTTGAGTTAAATTAATCTATTGTTTTGGAGGAATTAGAATGGGAATGGAATTACCAGAGAACTTTTTATGGGGCGGCGCAGTTGCTGCTCATCAATTAGAAGGAGCATGGCAAGAAGGTGGTAAAGGGGTAAGTGTGGCTGATGTAATGACTGTCGGCAGCAATACCAAGCCACGTGAAATTACTAGAGGAGTAATACCAGGTAAAAATTATCCTAACCACGATGCAATTGATTTTTATCATCACTATAAAGAAGATGTGAAGTTATTTGCTGAAATGGGCTTCAAGTGTTTCAGAACTTCAATTGCGTGGACACGGATTTTTCCAAGTGGCGATGATGATCAGCCAAATGAAGCTGGATTGAAATTCTACGATGATTTATTTGATGAATGCCATAAATACGGAATTGAACCGGTAATTACATTGTCTCATTTTGAAATGCCTTATCATTTAGTTGAAAAGTACGGCGGTTTTACTAACCGGAAAACGATTGATTTCTTTGTTAAATTTGCCAAGATCTGTTTTAACCGATACAAAGATAAGGTTAAGTATTGGATGACTTTTAATGAAATTGATAACCAATCTGAATTTAATAACCCATTTTTGACCATGACAAATTCTGGTTATTTTGTTGATGATCAAGAAAATCCAGAGGCTGCAATGTTCCAAGCTGCACATTATGAATTAGTTGCAAGTGCGTTAGCAGTTAAAGAAGGCAAAAAGATTAATCCTGATTTTCAAATTGGATGTATGATTGCATTTACTCCATATTATCCAAACACTTCAGATCCTGATGATATTTTATTAGCTCAACGTGTAAATCAATTACGCTGCTGGTTCTCAGATGTTCAATGCTGGGGTGAATACCCTAAGGCAATCGAAGCCTATATTGAACGTAACGGCTTTCGGCCAGATATTACTGAAGAAGACCGCGTAATTTTGAAAGAAGGAACAGTTGACTACGTTGGTTTTAGTTACTATGCTTCACGTAATGTTTCAGCTAAAAAAGCTGATATTGATCATGTACATGA